>DASZPC010000234.1:0-1984 GCA_035550455.1 Chitinophagales bacterium
CAATGGTATTGGCTTTCATGTTCCCGAAAACTTTAGGGGCGTGCTGGATGTGGAACACTGTTGGTTGCAGGATGGGCCATCGAACAACATAAGGCTGGCCGTAAAAGAGTTTGCGCTTAAAAAAGGGTATTCCTTTTTCAACCTGGGCGCACAGCAGGGCTTTTTGCGCAACCTGCTTATACGCACCACCACAACCGGGCAGGTGCTGGTACTGGTGAGTTTTCATGATGATGAAAAAGAAAAAATTGAAGAGATGCTTGGTTTTATTGCGGCGCAGTTCCCTGAAATAACATCGCTGCAATATGTAATAAACCCCAAGCGCAATGACACTATTTACGACCTTGAAAATCATGTTTACAAAGGCGAAGCGCATATTATTGAACAGTTGGGCAATTATAAATTCAAAATAGGCCCCAAATCTTTTTTCCAGACAAACTCGGTGCAGGCAAAAGTTTTGTATGATTTAACCAGCGAATTTGCCGGGTTAAAAAGCAGCGATGTGGTGTACGATTTATACACCGGCGTGGGTAGTATTGGTATCTATGTTTCGGGCAATTGTAAAAAAGTGGCCGGTATTGAACAGGTAGAGGCGGCTATTGCCGATGCTAAAGAAAATGCGGCTCTTAACGGGGTTCAAAACTGTTCTTTTTATGCCGGCGATGTGCGTATGGTTTTACAACCTGATTTTATTGCCCAAAACGGAAAGCCCGATGTGGTAATTACCGACCCCCCACGTGCCGGTATGCATGAGGATGTGGTTAAAACATTACTGGAACTGAAAGCCCCCAAAATAGTATATGTAAGCTGCAACCCGGCCACACAGGCCCGCGACCTGCAAATACTGTGCGAAAAATACCTGGTTACTAAAGTACAACCCGTTGATATGTTTCCACATACACCACACATTGAAAATGTAGCACAATTAGTGTTGCAATAACTTTAGGCCCATAGTTTTTACTTTTTAAAAAAATTATTTCATGTTTGAACGTCAATGGCACTTGATGAAGAATTATACAAGTCTTTACACGATGACCTTGAAGTTTGCCGCGATTACCTGAGGCAAATATCACTTGGCATTATAAGGGGTGGCGTATCTAAATACCCCATCTTTATCGCTACCCGTGGCGAAAACGACCTGGACCTTGGTATACCCATTATTAACCGCAACGACCTTGACATTAGCTGGAACTTCAGCGCCTCGCACCTTGAAGATTTTGTAATAAAAAACCTGGTGCAAAAAGACAAAGCGCAAGAGTTTATAAAAGCCTATAAAAACCCCGAACAGTTTATGTGCGTTTTTATTGCGGAAGAAGGGAACCAGAGCTTTGTATTTATGCCTTACGACAGGCACCGTGAGCTACTGAACTAATTGAGTATTACCGGCGAAACCAGTTTAAATACAGGGATTTTTACCTCAAATTCTTTACCCGTTTGCTTGTTCATGAACATATAAACGCCTTCCATTTTACCAACAGGGGTACTAAGGTTACAGCCCGAAACATACTGGTACGAATCAGCCGGATAAATTACGGGTTGCCTCCCCACCACGCCTTCGCCCTCTACTGTTTGCACATCAAGGTTGGCATCGGTTATTATCCAAACCCTGCGCAAAAGCTGAACGGTAAAATTATTGTGGTTAAACAGCGTAATGCGGTAAGCATGTACAAACTCGTTGTTAAGCGGGTTTGAATGCGCAGACTGGTAGAATGTTTCTACCTGAACTTCAACGCCGGCGGTTATTAGTGTTTCCATAGTTGAACGCAAAATAACTCTGATACCCAAAAAAACAAAATCAATGCACGTGAGTGGTCTCTGGCTTTAAAAAGTTAGTAACATGGTTCTTAACACGCATGTATGCCGTATCAAAATCCCTGTTCGTTACTTTTTTATCGAATTTATCGGCATAGCCTAACTCCTCTTCCGAACGCTTAATGCGGGCTTTCAGGCTTTTGGTATCTTCGGTAGCGCGGTTTTTAAGGCGGTT
>DASZPC010000235.1:0-12523 GCA_035550455.1 Chitinophagales bacterium
ACTTATTTGTTCGGTGTTATAGGGCTTTAAAACCACTTCGGGCGGAAAACTAACCCCATCGGTTTCATCGCGGCTGAATTTAGCTATGCTTTCAGCATCGTACAGCACCGAATCAGCGCCAACAATGCCTTTAAAATATTCTAAATCAACAGCAGCAATGGGTTTATAGCTCATGGCTGCAAACGTAGTGGAAATAGTGAATAGTAAATAGTGAAGGCCCGCGAAACACTAAACAGGCGGGACTAAAAACAACAGGGCAGGTAGCTATAAATCAACAAAAGGTTGTGCTAAAACCTTTTAAAACAGGCTTTAAAATGAAAACAACTATGTTTATTTTCCGTTAAAATAAAATAAGATTCAGGTTATGGACGCCTTGCACCAAAACTGGCTTACCGACGGTTTAATTGACTTTGAATATAAAAAGTATATGCTGCTGGCTTACCTGCAACAAACCGCCCGGAATTTTGATGAGAAGAAATTATATCCGAAACTTTCGGAGTTGGTAGAGCATTACCGGAACCTACAGTTATTTAAGCGCGAGAAGCTTTCGGTGGCCAAAGATTTTCCCAAAGAGATTTCGAGGCTGGATTTTGAAAAGTTTAAGGTTGAATATAAAGAGGCCTTTGACGACGATGAATTGATAAAGGAAATTGATGCCATTGTGGAATTTGCCCTGCCGGAAATTGAAAGCAAACTGGGGCTTGGCAAAGAGCTTTATGATGAAGTAGAAAATAAAATGGAGGTTTTTCCGGTTGGCATTTTGCCCTTACGCACGGATGAGGGGTATTTCTTTCTTTCTGATTTTATTAAGAAATCGGTATTTGTTTATTACTACCAGTTAACCGTATTTGAAAACCTGGCTGAGAAATTCAGGGCCATGCACACTAAATTCCTGTTCAACTATGCCACGGGCATCAGCAACTCGTACGAAAGCATAAAATACCGGCTGATTGAACAAAACCAGCAATTCCCTAACCCGGCCACGTACGCTATTGAGTTTAAATTATCATACCCGCTGCCAGAAACCATGTTGCCGGTGGCTAAGCGCAGCCTGGTTAGGTTTATATCGGCTGCTGCCTGACCTTATTAATACTATGGTTTTCAACTAATAACCTGCCGGGGTATTCGCCAACAACTGACAAATTTTACCCAATAAAAGTTAATGGAATTGCTAATCAGCAAACGGCGTTTGACATTTGCCACGCTAATTTTTAGCCATGTATTCACCCATACGCTTGAGCTGGCTATTGCTGCTCTTTTTGCTCCCGGCGACTGCTTTTTGCAGCGGTGGGATTTTTACCGACACTGTTAAACTAGACCTGAAGGGCGCAGAGCAACGCTTTGCCGACCAAAACATAACCCTTCTGATAGCAAAATCGAATATTGACCAACAAAAGGCCCTTTTGCTGCAATCGAAAATATGGGAAAACCCCCAAATAGCGCTTAACCGCGAGTTGTATAACACCCAAAGCAAGACTTTTCTTTCGCACAACTCCAATACAGAATTTGACCTGCAATACACCCAGCTAATAACTACTGCCGGTAAGTACTTTAAGCAAATACAGCTTAACAAGCAAAATGTAACCCTTAGCGAATACCAGTTTTACGACCAAATGCGATTATTGAAACTGGCATTGGTACAGAGCTTTTATGATTTGAACCAAAACCAGCAAAAGCTTACGGTAATACAGGAAGGCACCAGCGAACTTGAAAAGCTTATTGAAGTAATGCAGGTACAAGTTGATAAAGGAAATGCCGCAAGAAAGGAACTGGTACGCCTGCAAAGCCTGATGCTGGATTACAACACCGAACAAACAGAGCTTAGCAACCAGGTGGCCGAAGGCGAGGCCGATTTGAAACAGCTTTTGAATTACGGGGGCAGCGAATACATAGTAACCATAGCTGATTCGGCGGCTGAACTGCCCCCGAAAATTGAGGCCCTTACTTTTGATTCGCTGGAGAGTACTGCCGAACAAAACCGTTACGACCTTTTAGCGGCCAACCTGCAAAGCGACATGGGCAAAAACGCCTGGCAACTGGAGAAAATGCGCGGCGCGCCCGACCTTAATATGGGTTTTGATTTCGACAGGTTGGGCTCGGCATACCCCAATTATTTCGGGCTGGTGGTAGGGCTGCCGCTACCGCTTTGGAATTTTAACCAGGGCAATATAAAAGCGGCAAAGTTTCAGTACGAACAATACCAACTGGAGCAAAAAAGCAAAGCACTGGAAGTACACAGCAACCTGATGAGCGCCTATGCCGAGTTGCTGAATGAAAACAAGCTTTTTAAATCGGTTGATAAGAAGTATTACGATTCATTTACTGAATTGTACCGTAATGTTTACGATAGTTATAAGAACCGAACAATAGGCCTGCTGGAGTTTCTGGATTACTTCGACTCGTACAAAAGCACCAAGTTCAACCTTATTGAAATTGAAACAGGCCTGTTAAAACAGGCCGGCCAACTGAATTACGAAACCGGAAAAGACATTTTATAAAAGAAAAATAAAGCACCACAAACCGATGCGCTCTTCTTATTCTTTACTTACTGCTTTGATATTGGCATTGCTGCTAAACTCGTGCGGGTCTAGCGCCAAACCTGTTGAGGATAAAAAGGAGTTTGTTATAAACGACTCGGTGGCACGCCTTATAAAAATTGACACCGTAAAAACACACGGCCTGGAAGGCAGCCTGGAATTGAACGGCACCGTTACTTTTAACGAAAATACAGTGGTGCGTGTAATGCCGCTTGTAACCGGTACTGTTGAAAATGTGAATGTGCAACTTGGCGATTACGTAACACAGGGGCAAACACTGGCTACTATACGCAGCGGCGAACTGGCCGAACTGCAAAATACACTGGCTGCATCAACTGCCAATTTAAAAGTAGCACGTAAAAACCTGGAGGTAGCCAACGACCTTGCCCAAAAAGGAATCAACTCGCAAAAAGATGTGCTGGAGGCACAACAGGAAGTTGATAAAGATGAGGCCGAGGTAAGCAGCGCCACGAAGAAGCTTTCGATAATAGGGGGCAGTACCCAGGGTGGCGATATTGTAATTAAAGCACCGGTTAACGGCTATATAGTAGAACGCAAAATAAACCCCAACCAGGTGGTGGATGAAAATAATGACGACCCGATGTTTACCGTATCGGACCTGAGGCAGGTGTGGGTAATAGCCAGTGTATACGAAACTGATATTGAAAAAGTAAAAGTGGGTGAGAGCGTTAAAATAAGCACCATTGCCTACCCTGATAAAATGTACACCGGCACCATTAACTATGTATCGAACGTACTGGACCCGGATAATAAAACCATGAAGGTAAGGGTGGTATTAAATAATGCCAACAACGAACTGAAGCCCGAAATGTTTGCCAAGGTGATACTGGATTTTAAAGATAACCAGGAAGCACCCTGCATACCGAAAGACGCCGTGGTATTTGACGACAATAAAAACTATGTGGTGGTTTACCACAGCCGCGACAGCCTTGAAGTGCGGGAGATTTCGCTTTACCCGGTGCAAAAAGACCTGCTATATATACGAAGCGGGCTTGAACCCGGCGAAACCATTATAGGAAAGAACCAACTGATTATTTATAACGCCTTAACCGCCATGTAATAACTATGAACAAGTTTATTAAAGGCGTTATATCGTTTTCGCTTAAAAACAAGTTCTTTATTTTTTCGATGACCCTGGTGGCGGTGGCTGCCGGTATATGGAGTTATTTGAATACCCCGCTGGAGGCTTTTCCGGATGTTACCAATACGCAGATTGTAATTATAACCCAATGGCCGGGCCGCAGTGCCGAGGAGGTGGAGAAATTTATTACCATCCCTATTGAAACCGAGATGAACAGCGTGCAGAAGAAAACCAACCTTCGCTCCATTTCGCTGTTCGGGTTATCGGTAATTACCATCATTTTTGATGATAATATTGATGATGCCTTTGCCCGGCAACAGGTAATGAGCCGCATGGGCGATGTTGATTTGCCCGAAGGTGTTACCCCCGATTTACAGCCCCCCACGGCCCCCACCGGAGAAATTTACCGTTATACCCTTGAAAGTAAAAAACGTAGCTCGCGGGAATTAAAGACCCTGCAGGACTGGATAGTGGAAAGGCAGATAAAATCGGTACCGGGTGTGGCCGATGTGGTAAGCTTTGGCGGCGAGGTGAAAGATTATGAAATTACCGCTGACCCTTACCTGCTAAAAAAATACGACCTCTCGGCACTTGACCTTTTTCAGGCGGTTTCAAAAAGCAACCTGAATGTTGGCGGCGATGTAATTGAAAAAAGCGGGCAGGCTTATGTGGTGCGCGGCATTGGGCTTTTGAACAATATTGATGAAATTGAAAATGTAGTAATTACCAATATTAACGGCACACCCATACTTGTAAAAAATGTAGCTACCGTTACTGAAAGTGCCGTTCCGCGCCTGGGCCAGGTGGGCAGGGACAATAACCCGGATGTAGTGGAAGGTATTGTACTACTGCGTAAAGGGGAAAACCCCGGCGCAGTACTGGAAAAACTGAAAGCCAAGATTGATGAAATAAATACGGTGTTTTTGCCTAGCGACACTAAAATTGTAGCCTTTTACGACCGAACCAACCTGATTGAATTTTGCACCCACACCATTCTGCATAACCTTACGGAGGGTATATTGCTGGTTACTTTTATTGTGTTGATTTTTATGGCCGACTGGCGGACCACTTTTATCGTGTCCATCATTATTCCGCTGGCTTTATTGTTTGCCTTTATCTGCCTGCGCCTGAAAGGGATGAATGCCAACCTGCTTTCGATGGGCGCTGTTGACTTTGGTATTATTATTGACGGGGCAGTGGTAATGGTGGAAGGTATATTTGTAACGCTTGACCACCTGTACCAAAAAGAAGGGGCTGAAAAATTCAACAAGCTGGCAAAGCTTGGCCTTATACGCAAAACAAGCACCCAAATGGGCAAAGCCATCTTCTTTGCCAAAATTATTATCCTAACCTGCCTTATGCCCATTTTCATGTTTCAGAAGGTGGAAGGCAAAATGTTTTCGCCACTGGCTTATACACTGGGCTTTGCTTTGCTGGGCGCCCTAATTTTTACCCTCACATTAGTACCGGCGCTTGCCAGCGTGCTGCTAAAAAAAGATGTAAAGGAAAAGCACAACCCTATTGTAATTTTTATTACCAAAACCTATATGGCCATGTTCAGGTTTACCTATCGGAACCTGTACTGGAGCCTTGGCGTTACGGCTTTTGTGCTTCTGATATGCTTTGGTTTGGGCAAGTTTTTAGGCACTGAATTTTTACCTGAACTAAACGAAGGCTCAATTTACGTGCGTGCCTCGTGCCCCATGAGTATTTCACTACAACAATCAGTTGAATTAACCCAGAAGATACGAAAGATATTCAGGACTTACCCGGAGGTACGACAGGTGCTTTCGCAAACAGGCCGCCCCAATGACGGAACCGATGCCACCGGCTTTTATAACATCGAATTTTTTGTAGACATCTACCCAAAAGAAGAATGGAAGGAAAAAATAAGCAAGGAACAACTGGTAGATGAAATGCAAGGCCGCTTTGAAAAAAGTTTTCCGGGTATTGATTTCAATTTTTCGCAACCGATTATGGATAATGTGGAAGAAGCTGTAAGCGGTGTGAAAGGCTCTATAGCCGCTAAAATTTATGGTTATGACCTGCGGTTGTTGCAAAAATATGCCGATACGGTTTATGCCCAGCTTAAAACCGTAAAAGGCATTGAAGACCTGGGTATTATACGCAATATTGGCCAGCCTGAACTACAAATAAACTTTGACCAAAGCAAAATGGCTTTTTATGGCATTTCAACCGAAGAAGCTGAAAGTGTGGTTGAAATGGCCATAGGCGGCAAAGCAGCCACTACCATTTACGAAGGCGAGCGGAAATTTGACCTGCGCATACGCTACGAGCAAAAGTACAGGAGCGATGAAGAGGATATTGGCAACCTTTTAGTACCTACATTAAAAGGAAATAAAATACCAATAAAAGAAATTGCCGAGATAAAAACCATTACCGGGCCATCGCTTATTTTCCGCGAAGAGAACCAGCGCCTTAGTGCTGTAAAATTTTCAGTACGCGGGCGCGATATGGGCAGCGCTGTGCAGGAAGGCATTGCCAAAGTTAAGAAAGCGGTACACCTGCCCCAGGGCTATAAAATACAGTGGAAGGGCGATTTTGAAAACCAGATACGCGCCACACAGGGATTGGAACGCACCGTGCCTATTGCCCTGCTGGTTGTGTTTATAGTGCTGTTTATTACGTTTGGCAACCTGAAAGATGTATTGCTGGTGCTTTGCAATGTGCCGTTTGCGGTGGCCGGCGGTATTATTGCCCTGCTGGTAACGCATACTAATTTCAGTATTTCGGCAGGTATAGGTTTTATAGCGCTGTTTGGGGTTTGCATTCAAAACGGGGTGATATTGGTAAGCGTGTTTAAACACAATATTGACGAGGATATGGAACTGAAAGATGCCATTATGAAAGGTGTTGAAAGCCGGGTGCGCCCGGTGGTAATGACCGCCCTGATGGCAGCCCTTGGCCTGTTGCCTGCGGCCATATCTACCGGTATTGGCTCAGAAACACAAAAGCCTTTAGCTATAGTAGTAATAGGCGGCATTATTACGGCCACCTTTTTAACATTGCTTATACTACCATTACTGTTTGAAGTGGTTTACCGCCGTACCGGCCGTATTAAAGTGAAGGAACATCAGTACTAAAACAGTTTGCCGCTACCCGATTCTAAATCCAGCAGCCATTTTTTGCGCCACAGGCCACCGCCATACCCGGTTAGGCTTCCGTTTTCGCCAATTACGCGGTGGCAGGGTATTAAAATAGCAATGCGGTTGGTGCCGTTGGCATGTGCCACCGCCCTGATGGCTTCGGGCTGTTTTAACGCCTTGCTTTGCTGTTTATACGAGCGTGTGGTACCATAAGGTATATTCAGCAATTCTGTCCAAACCTTTTTCTGAAATTCTGTTCCTGTTAAAACCAATGGCACTTCGAATGCTTTGCGTTTGCCCGTAAAATATTCAGCCAGTTCTAGTTCAAGCAGTTTAAAATAAGGGCTATCGGCTTCTTTTGTTTCCGCATCCAGTAACCGGCACAGGTGGTTAAACTCATTTTTTAAAATATCCCTGTCGGTAAATTCAAGCAGGCAAATGCCATCGACAGTGGCCCCCATTATCAACGTTCCAAGCGGGCTATCGATATGTTTTGTATAGATAATATTTTCAGCCACAGGTTTTCAACTCAATCTTATTTAATACAACACCACCGCTAATTTAAAAGCATTTTTATCAGCAATAAAAAAAGGCAGGCCCGTACTAACGAGACCTGCCTTCAACAATAATTTCAGCATCACTACCGGCTGAGTACAAATTTCTTTTCAGCTTCTTTATCGCCCTGGTGTAATACAATTACATAAACACCAGCGGCAAATTGTGTAAGGTCAATCGTGGTTTCAAGGTCTGTAACCCTATGGGTAAATATGGTTTGTCCAACTATATCTTCCATCGTAATGGTGGTAGGCGCTTTTAGTTCCGATACCGAAACCATCATGCTTCCCTTCGCAGGGTTCGGGTATAACTTAAATGTAAGGCCATCTTCGCTAACCACATTAATGCCTGTAATATTGGTAACCACCACCGTTTCGGTTTGCTGGCAGCCGTTTTTATCGGTTACAGTAACCGTATAAGTACCGCCTGCCAGGTTAACTGCGGTTGGCGTTGTTTGCCCGTCGCTCCACAATACATTATACGAGGGCAGCCCGCCCCTTATGCTGTCAACCGATGCAGTACCATTGTTTTGCCCGTTGGTAGCATTAGTGCTGGAGGTGTAAATAACAATTGGATTGGGTTGGGTAATGTTCACTGAAACAGTACCCGAACAGCTATGGCTATCGGTAATAGTAACCGTGTAAGTAGCAGCGCCCAAATTTGAAAGGCTGCCACTGGTATAGCCATTGCTCCACAAATAAGTATAGGGGGCTGTGCCGCCTGAAGGGGCCAGTTGCACCGTGCCATTAAGGTCGCCATAGCACGAGTCAGCAGTGGTAACTGTGGTAGCAGTAATAGGCGCAGGCGTTGTAATATTAAATGTTGAGGATGCTGAACAGTTATGGGCATCGGTTGCCGTAACCGAATAGCCGCCGGGGTTCAGGTTGCTGATGGCACTACCGGTAGCCCCGGTTGACCAATTATAGCTAAATGCAGGCGTGCCGCCAGTAACCGAAATACTTGCCGAACCATCGGCATTGCCGCCGCAGGTAGGCGATGAGGCATTAATAAACAGGGTTATTATGTCTGGTTGGGTAACAACAACGGTATCAATACCATGGCAGCTACCGGCATCAGAAATTGTAACATAATAAGTACCCGCCGAGATATTTGCAATTGAAGCGGTGGTGCTGCCATTACTCCAGATATAAGTGTACGGGCTGGTGCCACTGGTTATAGTAACCGAGGCACTGCCGTTGCTAAGGCCCGGGCATAAAGGGCTTACTGCTGCCGGGGTACTTACCAGCGAAGCCGAGCTGGACACCGAAGCAGAAGCACTAACTGTACAGCTATGATTATCGGTTATTGTTACGCTATAATTACCCGCTGTAAGCCCTGTAATAGTAGTGGAGGTCGCATTATTGCTCCAGTGGTAAGTATAAGAAGTGGTGCCGCCGCTTACGCTGGCGCTAACACTACCGGTAGGCGAACCGCAACCGGCATTAACCGGCGTTAAACTAACTGCAAGGGCCGCAGGTTCGGTAACTGTTTGGCTGGAAGTAGCCGAACAACCGGCGCCATCAGAAACAGTAACGGTATAAGTATTCGCTGGCACGTTATTAAGCGATGAGGTGGTAGCCCCGTTGCTCCATATATACTGAACCGGGTTGGTGCCGCCGCTTAAGCTGGTAGTAACGCGGCCGGTTGAATTTCCGTTACAGTTAACATTGGTTACAGTAGCATTTAAAGTTAATGAACCGGAATTACTGATGGTAGTAGAAGCTGTTGCGGTACAGCTATGCGAATCAGTAACGGTAAGCGTGTAGTTTCCTGCCCCTAAATTACTGATGGTAGAAGTAGTGGCATTATTGCTCCAGTGGTAGGTATAACCGGTGGTGCCGCCTGTAACACTGGCGCTGGCACTGCCATTGGCCGAGCTTCCGCAACTGGCATTGGCAGGCGTTATAGTTATACCCAAAGCCGAAGGCTGGGTAACCGTGGCAGTAGCCGTAGTGGAACATGAATGGGCATCGGTTACAGTTACCGTGTAAGTGCCTGCCGCTATGTTAGTACGGTTTTGCGTGGTAACACCGCCGCCCCAGTTGTAAGTATAACCGGTGGTACCTCCGGATACCGAAAGCGTTATACCCCCATTGCTTTGCCCATTGCAGCTGGCACTAGTGGGCGTTGCACTGGCGCTTAAAGCCGCCGAAGGCTGGTTAACTGTTTCGCTGGCGGTGGTTGAACAGCCGCCGGCATCGCCAACAGTAACCGTGTAGGTTCCGGCAGTAACATTGGATAAAGTGCTGCTGGTTTGCCCGTTGCTCCAGCTATAGGTATAAGAGGGGGTACCGCCGCTAACCGAAAGGTTAACCGAACCGGTTGAACCACCATAGCAGGCCACTGCATTTATGGTTGGCGTAACGGCTATACTTGAGCCGCCAACAATGGCCGAAACAGCCGTGCGCGATGAAACACAATTCGGGCCTTTAACCACCCAATTATAAAAGTAGTAATAGTAATCATCGCCGGCGGTGCTGCTTGTAATAGATACCACGCCCGGCACCGTAAATGGATAGCCACACGAGGTGGTTCCCGGGTTATTGCGGTATAAATTGGCAGTACCTTCAATACATAAACCATAATTGGTGCCAGCCGGTACGCTAAAATTAAGGGTAACGGTATTTTGGCCAGCCACCATATTAACCGAGGTGCTGGTAATTACAGTGCCGCCCGAATTGCGCAACGATATAGTGCGCGAACCCGCACTTTGGGCATAAGCCACTACACTTACTATAGTCATATCCGAAAGGGCATCGAAAATAAGGTGTTGGTCTGTGCTGTTGCTAAAGTACCCGCCTGCTGAAACGCTTGTATTGGCGGCAAGGCCCACATTTGATGTACCCGCTGTAACCGTATCTTCCACCCAATAAGTGGTTGTATGTGTTAAAGAAGGTGTAACAAACGGGTTTGAACCCGAAAGCCTTGTTCCTGTTGAATCGAACCAGCTAACACCATAGGAAGTAGAAGCCGAGAGCGAGAATGTGGAAGCCCCGCAGTGTGTTACGTTGGCTGCTGTTGGCCCCGCCGGTTTATTTACGTGTATATAATTCGTATGGGTGGCTGTGTTAGAGCCATAAGCATTTGTGGCTGTTAACGATACGGTATAGTATCCGTTTGTTGTATAAGTATGCGATGGGTTCTGGGCTGCAGAGGTGGCGCCATCGCCAAAGTTCCAAAGCCAAGAGGTGGGAACATTCGTTGAAAGGTCAGTAAACTGAATGGTTCCCGTACAGGTGGTTAAGGTATCGCTAACACTAAAATTAGCCACCGGTGGTACTGTTATGGGCGCGGCCGCTCCTACATGCACAATTTCTGTTCCCCATAAAGTACTGGTATAAGCCCAGCCGCCAAAACCCCAGAACGAATTATCCGTAGGGTCAACCGCAGCGCCTGTGTAATCGCCCCAGCGGTTGCGGCCGCCACCCAGCGTTTGGTAGTAACCGGCCGTACCGTTTTTATAAATATACCGCGATTGCATAGTACTAATAGCATCGGTGCCGGCCCTGAACGAATACGCCGCGCTTGAGTAAAAACTATCGGTACCCGAAACGCAATAGCCCAGCAAGGCATCGCCTGCCGAGTTTACACTAATACTCGGGTAATAGTAGTTGGTGTTGCTGTTATTATCGGCTATACGGCCAAACTGGCTAACAGTAAGTGTTGAAGGGTTAATGCTCCACCAGTCTACACCTATATGCGTGGGGGTTCCTGAAGAAGGTAAAAATACGCTGTGTGTAAACCACAGCTTTCCGTTTATGTAGGGCACACCGTTCATTACGCGGGTATCGCCTGCCTCAAGGGTATTGTTACTGCCCTTTTGGCCTGCACCTGTACTGGTTTCGTTCCACGGCTGGTTAATGCCTATGTTGCTGCCTGCGTTATAAGTTGGCGAAGCCACCGTGCCCGATATATAGCCAACTTGCATATACCCATTACCGCCCGAACTTCCGTTGGCATCCTGCACCATGTATTCCAGCGCCTGGCTGGTATCGTAGGTTTGGGCAGGCACCCAGGTAAAGGCATTGGCATCGGTAAAATTATGCACCGTGCCTAAAGTGCCGCTATACATGCTCGCCCTGTCGCATACGTATATATAACTAATCACACTGCTGGCAAACATGTTGGCCGTTAGCACCACCCATTTGTTGTTATAGCCCATTTCCGGGTAATCGAGCAAATGGCTGCTGTTGCCATCGCCATCGTCAATACTATATAGCCACCACGCGCCGGTAGGGTCGCTGGTTTTCGAAACAGCCACAAACAAACCACCATGGCCGTTCGATACATTTCCATCAATACAAACTATAAACCGGCCATAAACATTATCATACAAAATATGCGGGTCAAAATACCCGTTGCCACCGGTAGCATTAAAAAAGCTGGTTATGCTTAATGATGTTTGGTGCGTACCTGTTTTGGTATAAATATCAAACTTCAGGTTGTTGGTTTCCATTACATAAGTAGGGCCTGTTGCTCCTTGTATATCTGGCGGTATCAGGGTACCATCGCCCAGCGTACCATTAAAGGTAGCGGTGGGCGCAGGCGACATTACCAAATGGTCGGCCCGCGTGCCCTGGCCCTGCGGTTGTATGGTGCTATAATCGGTAACCGGCGCCCCGGCAGGTATATTTTGCGGGGTAAAATGGAACCCCTGTTCCCTGTCCTCGCCTTGTTCCACAAAATGTACCGTAGTGGCCGGCGGGTGGGTGCGCTCGTAATCGGCCAGTTGCTGAAAGTTAATTTCTTTCGGCGGGTCGATATGAATAATGCTATGGGTAACCTGGCCATTGGTTGGGGTAATTTGCTGGCCTGAAATCTGTTGTGCTTTTAAGGGCGCAATCCACGGGCTGGCCAAAAGGCACAAGCCAATGACACCTGAAAAGCTGTAAAAGTTTCTCATCTAGTTGTAGGGTTTATAAGAACAAACTTAGTAAATGTCAAAATGTTCGCCCCTTTTTTCAAAAGGCTAAAACCTATTATAAAATAGCCCCAATAAGATGGGGAAAACCGGGTTCCTGGTTACATAGCTACAACAGCCGCCGTACCCGTAATTTATAATTGCGGTAAGCCTGCCCGTGCTGGCCTTGCAAAAACTGCTCCTCCAGCCTTATTTGAACCTGCACTAACACATAGCCAATAGCCAGCACCAACAGCGTAAAGGCATCGGGGCTAACCATAAACAGCCCCAGCAGCATAGCCAGCAGGCCTGCATAAATAGG
>DASZPC010000236.1:0-13258 GCA_035550455.1 Chitinophagales bacterium
AGGGGTCAGCAACACCGTGTCCGGGCGGTTCACAACAATCGTTACCGTATCATATATATCGCAAACGCCCACAAACGAAATATCGTCCAGCGCAAAATCGTTGCCGCCGGTATTGGTATTTTGGTTCACTATACAAATATCGGCCGTAGTATTAGCGCCCGAATTCCAAACAGAATAAAACTGCTGCCATACACAGGTATTATATGGAATAGTGAATACCGGACCAATCAGGTTGCCATTTATCGAAAACTGCAACTGTGCCGGGTTACCCTGCGATACGCTTTGACCCCAGCATATAAAAGCATAATTCGTATTAGGTCTTACACTAATACTCTCGCACCAAATACTTACGTTGGCCGTGCCTGCACCGTTTATAATCATCATATTGCCGCTGCCTGTGGTGTGATCGGGGCAGGCCGAAAAACCAGGGTGGTAACTATTCGGGTTGGGGCCAACATAATAATACCCTTCCGGTTGCAGGTTTGAACTATACGTGTACGAAGTGGTAAACCCAACATTGCCCGCACTGAAATCGCCGTTGGCTATCAGGTTGCCCGATGCCGACTGCGAGGCCACCACATAACTGGTGGTTTGCGTGGGTGTGGCTACCGGGTTAGCTATCGAACTATCGCTTAAACCAGCGGCGGGCGCCCAGCTGTAACTAAACAGGCCACCGGTGGCATTCAACTGTACAGAACTACCCAAACAGATAGCCGTATCGGGCCCGGCCTGTAAAGTATTGGGCACTACCGTCAAATTAGTGGTAATAGTACTGTCGCATCCGTTTACTGTTTGCAGGTGCGTAACATAAGTACCACTGGAATTTACCGTACTGCCATCGGGTAAAATATAATAATCGTTGGGGCACATGGTTTGGCTAACCGTAAACGAATAGGTGGGGTCCACCATTAAATTGGTAGTAACAACGCTGTCGCAACCGCTTACACTTTGCAAAGTATTGGTATAGGTCCCTGCCGTACTGGTAGTGGTCCCGTCGGGTAAAGTGTAGCTGCTTCCCTGGCAAATGTGCGGGTTTACCGCTACAGCGTATGTTTGGTTCACAGTTACCCTTACCGTATCTGTTACGGTACAAAGTGGCGAAAACGAAATATCATCCAGCGCAAAATCATTACCGCTGGCAACAGTGTTTTGGTTTACCACGCAAATGTCTGCGGTGGTATTTGCCCCCGAATTCCAGGTGGTGTAAAACTGCTGCCACACGCAGTTAGTGGAAGGGGCCGTAAACACCGAACCCAGCAAAGACCCGTTAATAGAAAACTGCAACCGGGCTGGGTTACTGGCCGTTACCGTGGTAAGCCAGGTGCTAAAAGCATAAGTGGTATTAGGCATTACGTTTATGGTTTCGCACCAAATACTAACGTTAGCCGTGGTAGCGCCATTTACAAACAACATATTGCTGCTGCCGGTGGTATGGTCACCGCAGGGGGCCATGCCGCCGTTCCAGTTTTGGGCGTTAGTGCCTACCCAATACTGCCCCTCGGCTGTATTAGGCGGTGGTGTGTAACCATACGAAGACGAAAAACCGGTATTGCCTTGTGCAAAGTCGCCATTCGCTATCAGGTTGCCTATAGGCACCTGCGATGAAACCGTATAAGTAGTAGTGGTAGTAGGGCTTGCCACCGGGTTGGCTATAGCAGCATTGCTAAGGCCGTTGGTGGGTGTCCAGTTATATATCAGGCCGCCACCGGTGGCAGTTAACTGTGTAGACTGCCCGTTACAGATGGCCACATCATTGCCCGCATCCACACTTATATTGGCTATGGTTAGTTGCGTGGTTATAACACTATCGCAGCCGTTGCTAGCCGGTATGGTGCTGGTATAGGTTCCGGTTGAACTGGCCGTTGCGCCATCGGGCAGGGCATAGGTTGAGTTAGGGCAAATAGTAACGTTTTGCGTAAAAGTGGCAGGCGGGTTAATAACCACGCTGGCTGTCGAAGTATCGGAAACACAGGCAAGGAACCTGATTAATTGCACGTTGTATGTGCCTGCTGTATTGTATGCATGCGCAGGCGTTAAACTATTCGATGAATTGGCCACCCCCGATGAAGGGTCGCCAAAATTCCAGCGCACCGAATCAAGGTAAGCCGTATTGCCATTAATACTAAACGAAGTGCTGTGCCCCTGGCACTGCCCGCTATAATTAATTACTGCTGCCGTATCAAAATAGCTTTGTATAAACGGTGGCAGGCCAAGAATAGAAGCCCTGCCCGAAAGGTTCACCGCATTTAACTGAAAGTTACAACCGGTTCCAATAGTATTGGGGCTGCTAATGGCCGAAAGGTAAGCCTGCCCGTACTGGGTAATATAAAGTTTGCCATCAGGCCCCTGTTGTATAGCACCGCCCCGGTAAGGCGAAGCAGTACCACCGGCAGTGCCAATTTGTACCAGCGAGGCCACAATAGCCGCCTGGTTGCCCGCCTGCAAATTCCATTGCCACAGGCTGCCATCGTTAATCTTCAATCCATACAACAAATTATTATCCGGCGAAAACGAAATCCCATAATCATCATTCGCATTGCCTAAAAAAACGGGGTTCGATACTGCCCCTGTGGCATTATTGAAATCAACCACCTCGAAACCTACTGTCCGCGAAGCCTTGGCCAGTTTATGCCCGTCGTTCGAGGCCACCAGATAGCCCCACCCCGGCCATGTTTCATTTTGTCCAACATTACTCAGCACAGGCGCTTCTACGCCATTGCAATCAACCAAATAGGCATGAAAGGTATTATCGGTAAAGCCGTGCGCCACCACCCATACATACAGGCCATTGGCATGTTTTACAGCACAAATTTTTTCTGCCGAGGGCGTAAACAACGCGGTATTCTTGGTAGCCGCCACCACATCGCCCAACCCTCCATTTTGTGTAAGGTCCACTTCGCTGTAACAAACCCCGGCAGCCCCACCCGCAGCAGCCACCGTAAAAATATAATACCAGTTGGCGTTGCCCGGCTTAGGCACAATAATAGCCGATTGCGCCGATGATGGGTCGCCATTCATGCCAAACCCGTTTGCCATTTGCACATGGTTGCGGTTCCAAACCCTTATACCGTCTGTATAAAAAAGCAGGTTGCCGTATTTGTCTGATATAGTGGCGCACCCTTCCGAAGTACTCAATGCACCGTTGGTAAGCGCTACCGGGGCGCCGCTGTTAAATGTAACACCTGCCAGGTTGCCAAAATACCAGTTGTTAGCCTGGCCCTGGGCCATAGAATTTGCCCAAAAACCTAAAAACGAAAAAATAAGTAAAAGCTGTTTCATGCAGGGGGATTGCTAGTATCTTTCAAAGATAAAAGTTTAAGCTGTGCGGTTGCACATTTTTGCTTTCTTTGTCCATATATGGAGCAACTTTTTCATCTGGCGCTTGAGTTGATAAAGAATATCAGCAACCCCGATTATGTATATCAACTCATTAAAGAATATAACACCGTTTTTTACGCCGTTTTTTTCATCATCATTTTTACCGAAACCGGCCTGGTGGTAATGCCCCTTTTGCCCGGCGATTCGCTGTTGTTTTTGGCCGGGGCTGCCATTGCCGCCACCGGGGCGCTTAAACTGGAAGTTACTATTCCGCTTTTAATTTTAGCCGCCCTGCTGGGCGATAATGTAAATTATTTTGTAGGCCTCTTTTTTGGCGAGCAAATAAAAAAGCGCGAACGCATTTTATTTTTTAAACGCGAATACCTCGACCAAACCCATACTTACTACGAAAAGCACGGCGGCAAAACGGTTATAATGGCCCGCTTTATACCCATAGTACGCACCATAGCCCCTTTTGTGGCAGGGGCGGGTAGTATGTCGTACGGGCGTTATATTATATTCTGCATTACCGGCGCCATACTTTGGGTAGGCGGCGTTACCATGCTTGGTTACGAATTTGGGGGTATCGATATTGTAAAGCATAATTTCGAGAAAGTAATACTTGGCATTGTGTTTCTTTCAGTAATGCCTATGCTTTGGCAGTTTATTAAGCCAAGGCTTACGGCCAAGCCCAAAGCATGAAACAGTATGGGCTGATAGGGTACCCGCTCACGCACTCCTTCTCCAAAAAATATTTTGAAGAAAAGTTCACGCGCGAAAACATATCAGGTAGCAGTTACGGCCTTTTCCCAATTTCCGATATCCATCAATTTCCACAGCTGCTTAATAATAACCCCGGATTATGTGGGCTAAATGTTACCATACCTTATAAGGAAGCAGTAATACCCTACTTGAACGAAATGGACACAGCTGCCATTGAAACCGGGGCTGTTAATTGTATAAAAATCAACGGGGGCAGGCTTAAGGGGTATAATACCGATATATACGGTTTTGAAATTTCCTTAAAACATTTCCTGGCCCACAAGCCCGAACAGGCTTTTGTTTTGGGCAGCGGCGGCTCGGCAAAGGCCATTGTATATGTTTTAAAAAAACTGAGCCTTCCCTATGTACAAGTATCAAGGCAAAGGGTGCTTGGCTTTCTTTCGTACTCCCAAATCGAAAGCTACCTGCAACCTTCAAACCTGTTTATTAACTGCACCCCGCTGGGCATGTTTCCCGAAGTAAATGCATGCCCCGGCATCCCTTATCAAAAGCTATCAAAATCAGATTACCTCTTTGACCTTGTGTATAACCCCGTTCAAACCCTTTTCCTTAAAAAAGGTGCCGAAATGGGCGCCAATATTAAAAACGGGGAGGAAATGCTGGCCGTACAAGCCGAAAAGTCGTGGGAAATATGGTACACAGGTTAATTTTTAACAACATGGCCAGGCTAACCAATATCAGTTAATTGCATGAGGGCCGTCATGCCTTTGCCATTAACCGCTACCTATTTTTGGTAATTCAGATTTAGTAATGTGGCGAGTAAGTACGGAAAATACATTTTTCTATATTTAAGCGCAGTAAAAACTAAAAAACAATTTATAGAGCAATTAAGAAAAACATACTAAACCCATAGCAATCCTTTTCCGGATAGGTTGAAACTGCGGCCCCAACTAAATGCTGAATATGGAAGGAAGAATTGCTCACGCTCGGGCGTGGGAATTCCCTTATCTGTTCAGCCAGGATGTCGCAGTCCTCAACCTACAGTAAGTGGAGTTTCCCGCCTTTTTTGTTTCCATGCCTTAAAAGACGGCCCTGCTTTAAATCAAGTTTTTTCATATATTAGACTTATTCTTCCGGATCGGACAATGGTATTTATTATTTCAAAACCAATTTATGGACCGACCAAAAATTTTAATTGTAGATGACAACGATGAAGTACTCAGGAATTTAGAAAAAGAATTCAGCCGCGCTAAGTACGAAGTTGTAACAGCCAACAACGGGCTCGACGGCTTGCAGATATTATTGCTAAACCATATTGACCTTGTTATTACCGACGTGATTATGCCATTTATGGATGGTTACTACCTGTGCTATAAAATACGCACCCACCATAAGCTGAAACACATACCGGTAATAATCCACACCCCTGTTTTTGCCTCGAAAAACGAGGAGAACATGGCCACCCAAATGGGTGCGGATATGTTTATAAGCAAGCCTTACAGCAATAAAATACTGTTATCTGCCGCAAAAATTGTTTTGAACAGAGAGCGGGTACCCGAATATAATATCAGCCCGCCGGTGCAAAGTACCGAAACCATGCATCAGTATAACTCAACACTGATAAGACAGTTGGAGGAACAAAATATTGAACTGGGCGAAACAAAATCGGAGCTTGAAAAAACCATAGCCCGCTTAAAGGAATCGCAGAAAATAGCCCGGCTTGGCCACTGGGAATTTGATATTGAAAACGAAATTGATACCTGGAGCGATGAGGCTTATGCCCTTCTGGGCGGTACGCCAATGGAAATAATCCCATCCCTTGAATCTTTCCTCACCTTTGTGCATCCCGATGATTTTGACCACGTTAAAAATATTATTGATGAAGGGTATACAAGGCTGAAACAATTTGAATTTAGTTGCCGCATAATACGCTTAGACGGGGCCATACGCCATTTTAACTCACAGGGCAACTTCGATTTTGACGAAGGAGGAAAACCAATACGGATATACGGTATTATACACGATGTAACTGAAAAGAAGCTGGCCGAAGACCAGATTTTAAAACTTAACTCAGAACTTGAAGAAAGAGTGCGCCAACGCACTGCCGAGCTGGTGGATGCCAACCAACAACTGGAAGCATTCTCCTATTCCGTTTCGCACGACCTCCGTTCGCCGCTACGCTCTATTTACAGCTTTGCCCAAAGGATTGAGAAAAAGTGCGAGGCAAAAATGGATACTGAAGGTAAAGAGTTGGTAGGCTTTATACGGGAAAGCGCTTATAAAATGCAGTTATTAATTGATGACCTTTTATCGTTTTCAAGGATGGGTAAAAAGGAAATTGAAAAAGTGCAGATAGATATGCCCGCCCTTGCCAACCAGATATGGCAAAATTTAACCAGTGAAATTTCCCATGCCCCCGGTTTTGAAATAACCGAAATGCCGGCTGTTTATGGCGACCGCTCTATGCTTACACAGGTGTGGGTTAATTTTCTTTCAAATGCTATTAAATACTCGGGCAAGGTAAGCGCCCCGCATGTTAAGGCCGGTGGATATATAAAAGATAACGAAGCCATATTTTATGTGCATGATAACGGGGCCGGTTTTGATATGAAATACTACAACCAACTGTTTGGGGTTTTTCACCGCCTGCATAATTCAGCCGAGTTTGAAGGTACCGGCGTGGGCCTCGCAATCGTTAAACGTATTATTGACCGCCACCATGGCAAAGTATGGGCTGAAGGCAAGGTTGATGAAGGGGCAACATTTTACTTTTCGCTGCCCGTTACTTTATAGGTATTACAGCAAACCCGAAACTATTTTATCAACGCTTAGGCCCTCAGCCTCTGCTTTATAGTTTTTGAAAACGCGGTGCCTGAGGATAGGTAAGGCAACTGCCTGTACATCTTCAATATCCGGTGAGTATTTGCCACGTATGGCGGCATGGCATTTAGCGCCAAGCACCAAATATTGCGAAGCACGCGGGCCTGCCCCCCAGCTTATATAATTGTTTACCGCTACAGGCGATCCATTTCGGTTAGGGCGTGTGTTACCCACCAGTTTTACCGCATACTCCAGTACATTATCGGCAATAGGGATGCGCTTTATCAGTTGCTGAAAATAAAGTATATCGTGTGCACTCATTTTTTTTCTCAGCTCCACTTTTTTACCGGTGGTGGTTTGCTTTACCACTTCTATTTCCTCTTTATAATCAGGGTAATCAAGGTTAATCGAAAACATAAAACGGTCTAACTGCGCTTCGGGCAGCGGGTAAGTACCCTCCTGCTCAATGGGGTTTTGGGTAGCCAACACAAAAAACGGTAAATCGAGCGGGTGCTTTTTGCCGGCCACTGTAACACTGCGTTCCTGCATGGCTTCTAATAAAGCCGATTGTGTTTTAGGCGGCGTACGGTTTATCTCATCGGCCAGTATAATATTTGAAAAAACAGGGCCCCGGTTAAAACGGAAGAGCCTGTTTTCATCCAGTATTTCCGAACCTATAATATCGCTCGGCATTAAATCGGGGGTAAACTGTATGCGGCTAAAACTTAAGTCCAGCACATCGGCAATGGTATGCACCATCAGCGTTTTAGCCAACCCCGGAACACCAATCAATAAACTATGCCCATCGCAAAAAACAGAGATAAGTATATTCTTCACCACCTCGTCCTGCCCTACAATTACACAAGCTATTTCAGCTTTCAGTTCCTTATACTTTGCGGCAAATGCGTCAAGCGCTTCTACATCGGTATTATACATGGTAATTAACGGTTAATTATCGTCCTTCAAAAAAACAGGTGCTATTCTATCCACTTCTGTACCTGCGGGCAGCCGTACATCGAAGAGTCAATATGCACAAAATTATTACTCCGGTGCAATTTAATCCAGTTTTCAAGGGCTTCCTGCTGTTTTTCGGTTTTCGCAGCAGCCTGTATTTTGGCATAATCGGTTTCAAGGCTGGCTTTGTGCGGCTTGGTTTCGCTTTTCAGCCAAATAATACGGTAGCCTTTTTTGGTTTCACCGGTTTTGTCAATACTTGAATAGGGTAATGGGTCCGAGTAATCGCCCACCTTCATTTTATCAAGCGTAAAAATAAGCGTGCCTTCCACATCGGCTTTTTCAAAAAACTGGGTGCCGGTTTTTTGGTTGGTCATCAGCCCGCCAACGCTTTTCGATTGCTCATCATCGCTAAATTTCTTTACCGCATCGCCCCAGTTTAATGAGTCAACACGTAATTCATGCACAATGCTATCCATGCGGTCCTTCACTGTATTCATATCGGCCTGGGTGGTTTTGGGCCTTATAAGTATATGCCGTACTTTCAGTTTATCGCCGCGTTTCTCATCAACAATTATCAAATGGTAGCCAAACGGGGTTTCCACTACATCGCTCATTTCGCCTTCTTTCAATTTAAAGGCAACCGCCTCAAACTCGGGTACCAGTTCGCCCCGCTGAATAACCCCCAGGCTGCCCCCATCGAGGTACGATCCGGGGTCTTCGGAATATTGAATGGCCTTTACCGAAAAATCAGCCCCTTCCAGTATTTCCTTCCGGATGCCTTCAATCTTTTTGCGGGCAAAATCTTTTTCCTCCTGCGTTACTTTCGGAAACATTACTATTTCGCCCAGTTCTTCCTCCGAGTTGAAATACGGGATGCTGTCGGCCGGTATTTTTTTAAAATAGGCTTCCACCTCTGCCGGCGATACTTTTAAATCTTTAAAAGCCTTTGCCTTCATTTTATCAGAGATTAGCTGCTTTTCAATATCCTCTTTAAAATCGTCTTTCAGTTCAAGAATGCTTTTGCCGTAATATTCTTCCAGCTTTTCTTTCGACCCAAAAACCGAAATAAAGTATTTAATACGCCTGTCAAGCTCGGCATCCACTTCATCAGTGGTAACCGTTATACTATCCAGCTGTGCCTGCGATAAAAAAAGTTTGTCCAGTAGCATGTTATCGAAAATCATGCACCGCATACTGGGTACAGGGGGCTGGCCCTGGTTATTGGCAACAGCCTGTTGGTACTGGGCTTCAATATCGCTTTGCATAATAATGTTATCGCCTACCACGGCCACCACTTTATCAAGCAGTTGCGCCTGCGCTAAAACCACACCGGGCACAGCTAAAAACAGGAGCCCGAAAACTATACTTTGAATTGCTTTCATTCTTAATTAAGGTGCTAAATAACGCTTATTCCGCTTTTTTCTTGTCTAAAAATCCATAAAGGCCTATAGAAAGGCCGGCACGGGTTGTAGGAAGTTCGTACTGGTAGCCTGCACCCGTTAGGTAAAAACCGGTTTCCAGCGAAATATAGTTGTTAAAAAAGTATGCTACCCCCAACATACCACCTACCGAAAAACCATTCAGGTTGGTTACATCGCCCTGGCTAAGGCGGGTATAAACCGCATAAGCTGCACTGGCCGAGGCAAAGCCTTTTACTGCCTTTTTACCCAGGAAATACTTTAGCTGGGGGCCAATACCGGCTGTAAAAGTAGTGGCATTAACATATTCCCCCTTTTTTACGTTGTAGGTATGCGCCCCGCCTATGGTAAAGGAGTAAATACCCCCTACCGCAAAATTTTTAACCACAAAAACGCCAAACGAGGGTGAAAGGGAAAAGTTAAAATTGGAATTTACCCCATTAAACGACTCGCTGATATCGCCGCTGCCCCCCACCATGTAACGTCCTTTTTCTGTTTGAGAATAGGCCGGCGCAAAAGCAACCAGCAGGGCCGGTATAATCAGCAGGGCCGGGTAAAACCTGCGCCTTCGCAAAAAAGATGGGTAAAACAGGGCAGCCATTAATTTCATTTCACAAAAATTTCAAAAGATTTTGACTTTACGCCATCCTGATAGATGCGGTCGTAAATCTTTTCAATCAAATCAAGCCTTCTTTTTTCAATAATAGCCTTGGCTACCTGGTCGCGTATAAATCCAAGCGGGGCGGTTTGGTCTTTTTTAGCAAGCCCTGCTGCCTTTACAAACCAAACATTGCCATCGGCTTTAAACTCCTTGTATGTTTTAGAAGGGGCAGCCGCAAGGTCGGCTTCGGTTAAAGGAAAGTTTTTCAAAATCATATCCTTTTCGTACCACACGCCACTATCGATAACAAAACTCTGCGCGTACGATTTACAATACCCGTCCAGTTTCCTTAAATCTTCATCGTCTTTTGGGTGCAATATCCACTTGCGGGCCTGGTCAAGGTCGGGGGCATCGCTCTTAAACTTCATAAAGTATAGCTCATAAACATCCTTCTCTAATATAAGGTCGGCTTTTGTTTTTTCGTACCAGTCTCTAAGTTCCCCATCCCTTACTGAAGTATCGAGCCGCTTATTAATCAGGGCCTTTTCATATTCATACAGCAACAGCGATTCGCGGTATTCCTCCACCTTACGGGTAATAGAAGGATCATCTTCCGGAGGAATATTTTCAGCGGCTTTTTGAAGCAATAGTTTTTTGCGCACCCAGCTACCGGCGTAGTTTTTAAGCACTTCAATGCTATCGGTGCCTTTAAGGCCTTTGGTTAGCCCGGGTACATCGGTGGTGTAAAGGTAATCATCCTTAACCCGGGCAATGGCACCTTTTTCATCGCCATGCTTTTTTTTGAATAAAGAACAGGAGGCAATGAAAAGCGTAAAAAAAATAATGAGGGTTCTTTTCACAGGCCGTTTTTTAAAAGCGGCCTAATGGCCGAAATCCTTTCTGCCTTTATTACTTGGACAGCAGTTAATCGCTATTTCTTAATTAGCGAACTGAATACCTTTTCATCTACAACTATAGGGTATTTTTTCCTTAGCTGCTCCAGCCAGGTTTTTTCAAGGTATTCCTGGTAATCAGATATAATATACCCTTTGGCCTCTTTAAGCGATTTCGGTTCGGGGTCGCGTATTGATTTTACCCAAATAAACTGGTAGCTGCTGTCGTTCAGTTTCTTAATATCTGTAACTCCGGCTTTCCATTCTATTTTATCCACCACATCGTATTGGCCTTTTTCGTATTTCCCCTCTATAATTGATACATGGCTGCGGCTGCCGTTTTTATCAAGCTTGCTGCGTATTTCATCGGCGCTCTTGCCCTTCTCGGCCATTTTCTTCGAGTCCTTGCAAATATCTTCATCGGTACAATTAAAAATAGCCACATCCGCACGTTTGCCCCACATATATTTGGTGGCATTGTTTTTACGGAACTCCTCTAACCCATCGGTATCTTTTACGGCTTTAGTCCATACCATACGGTCCATTAGCTCAAACAATAAAATACCCTCGCGGTATTCCTTCATCAGGTTCCTGAACTCAGGCTTTTTAGTCTCAAGGGTGCTTTCTTCGTAATCAAGGCATTTCGTATTTACAAAGTCCTCAAAATATTCGTTCAGCAGGGCTTCCTTGGTTTTATCGCCGCGGCGTTTCGCCATTTTTTCAAGGTAATCAATATAATCATTAACTGTATAGTTCTTTCCGGCAAGGGTAAACAAAGCCTTATCGCTGCGCAGGCCATCGGCTGCTTTCCAGTTACCACGGGCAATAGTGCTATCTACGTGTTTCTCAAAATCCTCTTTTACATCATTGTGAACGGCAAAGTTGTTTTCCTTTTTAATGCGCTCAATCAACACATTTTTGGCTACTTCCGAACGCGAATCGCGCTCCACTTTCTTCTTTATTTCTGCTTTAGCATCGTTAAACGAAGGCATAGGCCTGTACTCAAGGCGTTTAATAATATGCCAGCCGTAAGGGGTCATAATTGGCTTTGAAATATCGCCATCCTTTTTAAGTGCAAAAGCGGCATCTTCAAAAGATTCAATCATGTGCTGTGGGCTGCCGGTACCAAACCAGGGCAATTCGCCATTTTTAACCTTGGTGCCTACATCTTCCGAAAAATTCTGTACGGCCTGGTCAAAACTTATTTTACCCGATGTAAGCAGTGCATATACCGAATCTGCACGCTTTTTCACTTCCTCCTTTTGTGCATCGGTAGCCTTATCCGGAAAACGGATTAGCAGGTGGGCAACATGCATTTGGCCGCGTGCGGGGCGGGTTTCGTTTACACGTACCAGGTGGTAGCCAAACTCAGTGCGCACCGGCTGGCTCAATTCACCGGGCTTTAAATTATAAGCAGCTGTTTCAAAAGGATAAATAGTGCCAAATACAGTAAACCAGCCTATGTTGCCGCTGTTTTTTTGCGCCGAAGGGTCTTCCGATGCTTCACGGGCTACTTTTTCAAAAGGCTCGCCTTTCTCAATCCTTTTACGCAATGCCACTATCTTTTTATAGGCTGCCAGGGTATCGGCAGGGTTAGCATTTTCATCGCAACGCACCAATATGTGGCTGGCGTTTATTTCTGTTTTTGAACGCTCGTAGGCTTCAGCAATCAGTTTATCGGTTATTTCGCGGTCGCTCAGGTACGATTTTGCCAGTTGCTTCCGGTAACCTTCCAGTTCGTTTTTAAGGCTGGTAATGGTATCAAGGTGCATAGCCTCGGCCTCTTTTACCTTAAGCCTGAAGTTTTCGTAAAGTTGTAAATAGTCTTTAAGTGATTTTTCGCTGTAATCCGATTGGTTGTTAACGTTGTTCTTGTTGTAAACGTATTCAAAATCGGCAACGGTAACTTTTTCGCCACCAACAGTAAAAAGTGTGCGGTTATCGGTTGATTGCGCAAAAGTTGTTGTAAAAGCAACCAACGATAATACTACACCTAAACACTTATTCATATATGATATTATATTTTCGTTTTTGAAAAGCCTGCAAATATTAAAAGCGCCGGTTTAAGGCGGTGCGAAGTTAAACTTTTTTAACATCGGACAAAGCGATACACAAGGGCGCGCAGGCGCCTCCAAATTTTTATTTTAGCCGCTAAATTTTTGATAGTGGCGGAAAAGCAAAGAACGATTGCAGAAAATGTATGTATTGAGGGAATGGCCGGCGAAGGGCGCGGCTTTGGCAAGGTGAATGGCAAGGTTGTTTTTGCCGATTATGCCCTGCCCGGCGATGTAGTGGACATTGAAATAAGGCGAAGCAAAAAAAGCTTTGCCGAAGGGGTAATTAAAGCCCTGCTTACGCCATCCGGTAACCGGATAAAACCCAACTGTACTCATTTTGGCGTATGTGGCGGCTGCAAATGGCAACATGCTGCTTATGCAGAGCAACTGAACTACAAACGGCAAAATGTAATGGATGCTTTTACACGCATAGGGAAGATAAGTTTTCCTGAAATACCGCCGGTACTTGGT
>DASZPC010000237.1:0-9945 GCA_035550455.1 Chitinophagales bacterium
AAAATATGCGCTGATGAGGACCCTGCTTGGTGTAATACGGTTAATAGTATTTTTGGCTTGCACCCTGTTTACCATTGCCTGGTTTGCTATAGGCGGCTGGTTTGTAAAAGATACTATTGAAAGGCGATTTAAGGCCCGGAAGTTTTTTATTGCCTGGATTTTGAAAGTGCTGAACGTGCATATAAAGTTTTATGGCATAAAGCCCAACCCGAAGTTTAACGGGTTTGTAATTGCCAATCACCGCTCCTATTTCGACCCTGTAGCCATACTGCACGATATTGATGCGCTGAGCGTGGCAAAAGCAGAGGTAAGCAATTGGCCCATTATAAGCACAGGGGCTAAAATGGTGGGCGCCATTTGGGTAAACCGGCAGGAAAAGGACAGCCGCAAAGCCGCCCGCGATAAAATGCTGGAAATGGTGAAGCTGGGCTACAGCATTATGATTTTTCCGGAGGGCACTTCGCATACCGGCGCCCAAATGCTGGAACTGCGCAACGCCACATTTGAGATGGCTGTTGAAAATGGGTTTCCCGTACTACCGGTAGCTATTGAATACGAACACGGCAGCGATGCCTTTGTGGGCAATGACACTTTTATACCGCACTTTTTAAAATGTTTTGGCAAGTGGCGTACTAACGTGGGGGTATATTTTTCAGAACCAATAAGCGGAACCAATGCCATTGCCGTAAAAGAACAGGCGGTAGCCACCATAAACCGCCACATTGCTGAACTACGAGAAGATTTACATTACAAAGAGCCCTGAAATTATTAGGCTTTCCACTTGTAGTAGTGTACCTCTCGGCTGGTTGAACCATCCTCGTAAAAATTCATCATGGAGTATGAGGGGGCAAAATGCTGGTGGTCGCCTTTCCACCATCCGCCCGCTACTGCGCCGTTGCAATAATATTCTGTGCCCAGGTAATTTACATAGTCAATAAGGTGTATGTGGCCGCTAAGGCAGGCACGTACATTACCGCGGGCATAAAATGTTTCCACCAATTCGTTCCAGTCGGCGTGCATATCGCTGTCCGAAATTTTCATTGGCTCGCGGTTGGTAATATCGCGGTCAAACAAACAGCAGATTGCCATAATAGGTATATGCGATACCACGCAAATATGAGTGCTGGCAGGGGTGTTTTTCAATTCGCCTTTAAGCCAGTCCATCTGGGCTTCATCCAGCTTGCCGTAATAACCGGGCACTGAATTGCGGCCATGTATGCTGTCGAGCACTATAAAATGCCAGCCGTTAAGTGTAAAGCTGTAGTATGATTTTCTCATGCCATATTCGTCCATCGCCCATTTTTTGCCATCGGCATGGTCGGGCGAGGGCAACATCCAGCCAAATAAATCGTGGTTGCCAATGCAATGATATATGGGCAGGCTGTTATCACTTTTTAATATGCTGTTAAAAGTGTCCCACTGGCTTTGTATGTTCCCCTTGGTAAGGGCAGCAGCGTTCATAATGGCATCGCCGCCCGAAAGGATAAAGTCTGGCTTATCATCCATGCCATTTACGGCATGCAGGGCAGCCGCCATGCCATACTCGGCTATGCGGTCACTTTTTACATGTATATCGGTAAGATGTGCCACACGCAGCAAACGTTTAGCCCCTTTTTGCGGTAGTGGCTCGGTACGGGGTGGGGTATCGGATGGAGATGATTGTTCAATAGGGGCCCCGTTAATAAACATGGCCCCCGCGCCCATAAGGCCTAATGTTCGCAGAAACGTTTTGCGGTCTTGCTTAAACATATATTTGTTTTGCTTTTCATTAAACTGCGGTAACAATCACAGTGCAAAACAAACCTGCTAACACTAACAATACTTTATATCAGTATTAAGTAAACAATACCCCAGCACAGAAAGCTGTGCATGTGTGCGAAAATATACGCAGCTATATGAATAACAGGTTAAGCCATATAGTCCGTAGCGTTAAGGCAAATATAACCGGCACGGCATCGGTGTTTATTCCTTTACCAGCCGGCTTATCGCCCTGGCGCCGTTTTCGTGTTGCAGTTCAATAAAATATATACCGGTGGCAAGTCCAGATATATCAATATCAAAATGGTTACTTCCTGCGTTTAAGGTTTCATGCAGGCTGTTTATTGCCTGCTGCCCAAGTGCATCAAAAATATGCACCTCCAGTTTGCCAGGCACACCGGCCAAGCCAACAGTAATTTTATCGTGGGCAGGGTTCGGCCTTATAAATTCAAGGCCTATACCGGCAGCCAGTTCGCTAACCGGTTCGCACACTATTACTGTTACCTTTTGGGTGGCCACGAGCATACAGCCTTTACCGGTTATGGCCTGCAAGCTGTAAACAGTAGTGGTATCAGGCGTTGCGGTGGTGTTACGACAGGTAGGGCATGCCACACCAGCCGATGGCAGCCAATGATAAGACCCATAACCAGCAGGCCCATTAAGTTGTGCGCTTGTTTTAAGGCAAATAGTGGTATCGGGCAGGGTTATTTGCGTACTGCTATCAACAGTTACGTTTACAGTATCAGTAAACACATGGCCACAATAATCGGTTACACGCACCCAGTACTGCCCCGGTTGGTAGGCCGTAAATGTGGAATCGGCATAACCGTTATTCCATAAATAACTTTGGTACCAGGGGCCTGCATGTAAAATAGCCGAACCGGTATAGCAAATAGCCGTATCGGGCCCAAGGTTTAGCGGATGTGTATCTACTGAATCGACATTAATTTCATCGCAGTAGGTTGACTCGGAAGGCAGCCCCTGGTCAACAATCAAACGTACATAATGAGGTCCCGGCGTGGTAAAAGAAACCGGTGGCGGAAACCTGTCGAAACTATAAGCATTGGTGGCGATACACGAGCCGTAAGTAAGCAGGGCCACCTCTTTATTATCGCCTTCGGCAAGCAGGGTGGTTATCCCTTTATCGGTAATAATAAATGGCGATACCCCACCTACATATCCTATGGAATTAGGCAGCGTACCTTTTATTACCGGCCTTGCGGTAATGGAATCAAAATGAAGAATTTTGTGGTCGGACATGTCTTCTTTAAACAGGTAACCATCAAAGCTGCCATCGCAATTCTCAAAAATTGAAATGCCTAAAGGCAGGCCGGAGCCAAACATACCCAGGTTATGTGTGGTAGGGGTATTAGCCAATGAGTTACCAAAATCGTAACGTATGATGCCATTGTGGAAGTCGAGCGCAAAAACATAGTTACGCCCATCGTACCGCACATAACAGAAATAGAAAAAGGATGAATTACCAAGCCCATCGGTGTAGGTATGTGTCCAAACCGGATTGTTCTCGATATTATTGCCGAGGTAACCGATGAGGATATTGGCAGTGTTGCGGTTTGAAATAACCAGCCAGTAATTGTTGGTTTCACGCACCACCTGCACCATGTGGCCCCATTGAATAAGGTTGTTAAGGTTACCTACCTGCACGGCTGTCCAATGCGTGTTATGCAAATCAGGGCCTATTTTTACCCGCCATAAATCGTAATACGAAAGCAGGAATGCATAATAAATGCCGTTCACTTCAATAATTGAAATACTGTGGTTGGTGGGGTCGGTAATACCGGTAACTGTTATTTTCTTTATTACCGGGGTATCGGCCATGCTTTGGCCGTAATCCATCATATAAAAGCGGGTACTATCTGTATTATTATAATAATCGCCGAAAAAGCCGAAGTAATTGCCTTGCCCGTCTTTATAAATAAGGCTGCCTGTTGGCTGGCCTGAGCCGTAAGGGAGGGTATTATATTGTGTTACCGAAGGTTGGCCGAGAGAGTCCTGTTCACAAAACGACCAGTAGTAGTTAGAATAGTTGCAGGTAGTATCGGGTATAAAACTGATTGGCCCACAGCTATTGGGGTGTGCCGGCGTATACGTATAGTAGGCATTGCAATTACTGCCTACATGAATGAAATTGAAAATGGAGGTGGTATCGGCACACATACTGTTAGATGCCACCAGGTAAACCGAATAATCGCCGCTTTGGGTGAACGAGTGTGTAAAATTTGTGGTGCCTGAAACCATCACCCCGTCTATAAACCACTGATAGGTAGTTGCATTGGTACTGGTGTTGGTAAATGTATCAACCTGGTTAACTGCAAGGTTATAGGCGCTTTGGGTAAATCCGGCCACAGCAGTACAAGCAACTATAATGGTATCCATAAAATCAGATGAGCAGTTCGGGTCGCTGTTGTTGGCTTGCAGTTTAATAATGTAAGTACCAATTGTATTAAATGTATACGAGGGGCTGGTAGCAGTAGAAAACTGCGTGCCGTTGATATACCAGTTGTAAGAAGTGGAGTTCCCCGAGGTATTGGTAAAAGTAACGGCGGTACCAACTGTTACGTTTGTATTGCTGGCAGTAAACCGTGCGCTGGTTGGGTTGGTGCAAGGGCTAAGGCAAGAGGGGCACTGCGGTAATTGGGTACGTATATTGGCCATTGTCCATAACATGCGGTCTTTTTGGCCCTGGGTAAACCTGTTCATGCAGTTAAAATTGCCATAGTCCATGTAATCTTCATAAAGGTCGTTTTGGTCGCTGTTAAAACCCGACAGTGCATCGGTAGTACAGGTATTTACCACTGCCCCGCATTGGTAATAAGCGGTTGAATTATCGGGCGGGGTATCGCAAACCTTGTCGCCGTCGGCCAGGCAATCGTTATTGGTACATCCCCCCTGAAAAGTATGGTACAAGCCTAGATAATGCCCCATTTCGTGTATTTGTACCACCGACCTTGCTTTACTGCTTCCAAAGTATGAGGCCAGGCAAACAAGGCCATCGTACGGGGTACCGGCCGATGAAGGGAAATAAGCATAACCGCCAATATTGCATGACCCTGTGCCAGTACAAATACTTTTTACCAGCCAGATGTTCACATAGCAGTTAGGATCCCAGCGGTTCAGGTTTTTAAGCGCCAGGTCATCATTATCCATATTATCATAAGTAAGCGCCGAAACATCGCGGGTTATACCCGAGGTAATGTTATTGGCCGGGTCGCGTTTGGCCAGGCAAAATTGTACCTGTATGCTTACGCCGGTGGTGGAGTCGTAGTAGCCCATATTGGCATAAGCTTCGTTTAAATCCTCAATACCCTGTATTACCTGGGCATCGCTGATGTTTTCGGTGCCATTATTATGAATTATATGTACTACCACAGGCAGCACATAAAGCACGTTGCCACTTTTAGAATCGTGGTGGTTTAACCCATTGCGGGTGTCGTTATAAAGTTGGCTTTCAATAGCCAGGTGGCGTGCCAGTATTTCAGGATGATTGGTTAATTGCCGTGCCAACAAGCCTTCTTCGCCACAAACAACAGGCGTGTTTTGGGCTTTCAGTAAGAAAACGGCAAAACAGCAGATAAGCGCAAGGGTAAACTTCCGTTTCATGGTAAAAGTTTAAAATAAAAAAATGGCTTATCCCTTTTTGCTGAAAGGTGCGGCAAATATAAACGAAACCGAATTAAATAAAAGGGGTATTTATTTAATAAATTAGGAATTGCTGATTACCCCTACCCGGCTATGGCAAAGTTTTTATAGGAAAGTATTTTGTGCCTGCCGGGGCTTTCGGGGCTTACTATAGCCTTTGCCAGGCTGAAATAGAATACCGAACCTTTTCCGGGCTCCGATTCCACCCACATCCTGCCGCCATAGTTCTCTACAATTTTAGAGCAAATGGCCAAGCCTACGCCAGTACCCTCATACTCATTAGAGGTATGCAGACGCTGAAATATTTCAAATATCTTTTTATTATACTCAACCGGTATGCCTATACCGTTATCGCTTACGCTGATTACATATTCATCATCGTTAGCCTGGGCGTTGATAAATATATAGGGGTTGGCAGTATTGTTATACTTTATAGCATTGCTTAAAAGGTTTGAAAAAACCATACCCATGTGCGATGCCGATGCTTTGATAACGGGAAACTGTGCATGCTGTACCGTAACCGATTTTTCAGTGATGGTATTTTTCATTTCAGCCAGCACGGTATCAAGTACTTCCTGCAGGTTTGTAATTTCGGCAGGCTTTTCGTTCCTGTCGGCTATAGAATAATGGTAGATATCTTTTATTAATTGGTTCAGGTGCTTTACCGATTTAATGGTATGGGCAATCATAGAAAGTGATTCGCCATCCAGTTTACCGGTGTTCCGCTTCTCCAGCAGTTGCAGGTATGAAGTAATATTGCGCAACGGGGTTTTGAGATCGTGCGAGGTGGCATTTACAAAATGGTGCAGGTCTTCATTTTTGCGCTCCAGTTCAACGGCATATTCCTTCAGTTTGCGCTCAGCCTCTTTTATATCGGTAATATCCAAGGAGTAAGCTATCAGGCAAAGCAATTCTTTGTTTTCGCTGTATATAGGCGAGGTGCCCTTTATAGAATGCCGCAGGCTGCCGTGGCGGTCAACAAAGGTTTCTTCAAACTCAACGGTTTGCTCCTGGCTAAGGGCCTCGTGCAAAATACGGTCACGCTCAGCGGCCACTTTCATATCCAGGTTACGCTCCTTAAAATAATCAACATTGGTTTTGCCAATCAGCCAACTGCGTATTTGCGGGTCTTTAATGGCTGTGCTGTTAATGTAGCTGTATTTAAGCTGCTTATCAAAGGTTACAATGTCAATAGGAATCTGGTCCAGCATGCACTCGTACAATTTCTTTTGCCCAATAAGCTGTGCTTCTTTTTCCTGCACTTCTTTTTCGTATAGTGCGTTTTTATGATAAATAAGGAACACCAGCGCTGCCAGGCTAAGCACCTTAACCCAATTGGTGGTATTGAACATAGCCATTTGCTGGCCCATAGGCAATTCGTATTGGGCAAAATAAGGGGCCATGTAATGGTAAAGGGCAAAAGGGACAATGCTAAGCGCCACACTCCAAAAAATCAGTTTGCGGTTTTGGGCTTCAAAAAAATATAAAGGCAGCAAGGCGGTGAGCAACAAAAAATCAATAAGGTTGGTATGCGCGCCAAAAAATATGGCCATTAAAACGGTATTGGCATTAATTACAGCAATGGCAGCTATTTTAGCTGCATTGATTTTACCTGCCCGTATAAGAAAATGAATAATGAAAAGCCCGGCAATAAAACCCGCGGTCATATTAGCCGAGCGGTGTAAGCCATGTATTAAATGCGAAACTAAACTTGTACTTTGTATAAGTATAAGCAACAGCCAAGCCCTGTTTAAAAGGACTACTTCGCGCCGCTCGTGCTCTGAATTTGTGTACCCGACCCCCGTGTTAGATAAACCCTGCCACAGGCGCCCTAAAAATGTGACCATATCAATTGTGCTTACGGTAAATAAACCCAAAAAGTTTACCTGACATAAATCACCGGACATAGAAATACTGGCGGAGGAGCTAGGCAGGCTGGACGGCTATTTACTTATAACCAGAAACAGCATATAAAATTTGCGACATAGCCGGGCTGCGGGGTTCATAATTGCCCCTGCTTTGCTTGGTGCGTGCGGGGGTAATGCGTACTTCTTTAATCGCCTCTACTTCAAATACCTGCCAGTTTTCTTTTTTATCCCAAGGCTCCAGCGGAAAGTTTTTGTAGCATCGCAGCACATGCTTACCTGTATCTTTTTGTACGCCAAGCACAAAAGGCTCAGCTACACACTTGTGGTTTTCTGCATCAACAAATGTGATTACGGAACGCGTGGATATTGCTTTTGAAATAACATCCAGTTTGCTGTTTAGGGGGTTCGCAGCACTTTTTACATCAAGCTTCTGCTTTATTATCATAATAACCAAGTTCGCGGGTGACGAATCGGACGCAAGTGTACCCTTATTGGTTTAATCTAAAAAGGATTTTAAGTTAACTTTTGTAGAAGGCGGTTGGCAAAAAAGTCAATTAACCCACACCCCTTGTGCATAAGGGCGCTTTATTTACCTATAGCGCGTTGATTTTCAGCAAGCCTATAGTGCTACTGCTAAACCCGGGCCGGTGTAAAAAAATTATTGTTTTACCTGCCTGTAATTGTGGCTCCATAAAAACCTGGCTATCCGGTTAGCCCACCAGGCTACGCGGGTTTCGCTCCACGAGGGGGCCATGTGGTGGATTAATTCATGCACCAACGTATTAAAGTATTCGTAAGGTTTTTGACGGGGGTCAACCAAAATATTGTAATTATCATAATCGGCCACACCAGCAGCTTTTTCGCGCCCCAGTTTCACTTCTATCACTTTTAGTTTTCGTTTGCTTTTCATACCATCCCAACAAACAAGCCTGCACGGTAGTTTTAATAAAAATTATTTTTCGTTTAATTAAAAGACAATCAATCGATTATAATTTAAACTTGTATTTTTTATTTAATTTGTTAAATGCGACGAATTTTGGCCAATGGCTCATTTTGAAGTCAAAAAACATAAAAACCTGCCCGTATTTTGTAATAAGAAAAACTAGTCTATTTTTACATTTAGATATTTGTCTAAATATTTAAATAGTGATGGAATGAATGCTTTGTTTAAGGCCCTGAATGATACTACACGGCGCGAAATATTAGAACTGCTTAAAAAGCAGGATATGACCGCCGGCGAAATAGCCGATGCCTTTGAGTTTACAAAGCCGACCATATCGCACCACCTGGATTTGCTGAAGCAGGCAGGGTTAGTAGAAAGCGTGAAGAAGGGGCAGTTTATTTATTACTCGTTAAACACCACCGTTGTAGATGAAATACTGGAATGGCTGGTAAAACTGGCTGCAAAAAAGGAAGAAAAAAATTCAAAATAATATATTATGAAATACTTAAAATTAAAACAGGAGCTGGTGCTGTGGATTTTTCTTGCAGTACCATTTGTGTACATTATGTATATATGGAATAGCCTGCCTGCACGGGTACCCACACATTTTGATATAAGCGGTAACCCCAATGGCTGGGGTGGCAAATACTCAGTGTTTGTTACGCCCGGCATCAGCATATTAGTTTATGCCCTGTTAGCACTTGTTCCACTTATAGACCCGAAGAAAATGAGTTACGAATCGTTTCAAAATGCCTTTTTTAAAATACGGTTAGTTATTGCCGCTTTTTTAGGTATTGGAAGTTGCTTTGCATTAAATGCAGCAGTTACACAAGGTATACGGTATAATAATGTAATACCTTATTTTGGTTTTATACTTATTGCATTGCTGGGCAATTTTATGATTAATATAAAACCTAACTGGTTTATAGGCATACGCACCCCCTGGACACTGAGCAGCGAATATGTATGGAAACAAACGCACCTGGTGGCAGGCAGGGTGTGGTTTTATGGTGGTATAATATGCTTCCTGCTTTCGCTGGTAATAAAACGTGAGGTGTTACCCATCCTTACCATGTCCTTTCTTATAGGGGGCGGCTTGCTGTTTGCATTATATTCCTTTATACTTTACAAACGCGAGGAAAAAACTAAAGCCCTGAATAATGATATCATTCACAACGAATAATTAGTTTAGCCCATAAAGAAATAAGAGATGAGAAAACTGACTGGGGCTTTGGTGTTGCTTTTAATTATTGCCGGTTGTACCAAAAGCCTTACGGTTGATACGGCCTATTCGTTTACCAACAACGGGGTAAATTATGGGGGCAACGTGTACACAGCCACCTACCATTACGATACTGCCAACGCCAGGCAGGTTTTTAATGGCACATTATATATAGGCGGCGCTAACAGTGGTAATTATTTACAGCTAAACCTGCAAAGCAATAACTACATAATACCTGGCACCTATCAATATGCCAATACCTACCCAGCCAGCGCCTCGGCAAGTATGCGCTTTGTGTCCGACACTATTCAATACATTCAACTATCGGGTTATGTGCAGGTAACCAGTATTGATACCGTGGGGCATAAAATTTCAGGCGCTTTTGAGTTTGGCGGGGCCAATACCCAAAATGCGCTGAGCACCATCAGCCTTACCAATGGTAAATTCACCAACCTTAATTACACAGTTCAATAAAAAGCAAAACGGCCACGCAA
>DASZPC010000238.1:0-2717 GCA_035550455.1 Chitinophagales bacterium
GGATTGGTGGTGAGTGCCAGGTATTTGATGCTGAGGGCAGGATTGTTTACCATGATGAAATTAGAGACCTTAAAACACAAATACCGCTTGAAGTAGCAAGGGGCGTTTATGTAATGAGGCTTTCATCAGAACAAAAGAACTACGCTTTAAAGCTAATTAAGCTATACTAGCAAACATGTTGCAACATGAAAACAGCAGCGCTTGAAATAACAATAAGGGCGCCGCTGTTTTTTGCTAAAAAAAACCTACATTAGGCGCGCCCAAAACGGGCAGACAACACTAAAAACCCCTGACATGAAAAGATCTTTACACTATGGTGCAATGTTGCTTTTATGCTTTGGCATAACCATTAGCACTAGAGCCCAAAACCTGGTTTTAAACCCCAGTTTTGAAACCACCTCTTCCTGCCCTAACGGCATCAGTGAGTTTAATTTAGCTACTAACTGGAACAATACCTGTACCGGTGGCTCAGATACCTGTTCGACACCAGATTTATATGCCGGTTGCTGCCCCGGTATTGGCGGGGCTAACTCGCCCAACGGCTTACTAGGTTACCAGGCTTCGAGGACAGGAACCCATCATGCCGGATTAATATTGGGCGATGGTTTTGTGGGCTGTGTAACTTTAGGGGATAATTACCGGGAATATTTAGAAGGCCAACTCTCCACCCCATTGGTTGCAGGCCAACATTACCTGGTGCGCTTTTACGTAAGCCTGCCAGAAGGAGTAATGTTTGCCAGTAATAGCATTGGGGTATACTTTACCAATAGCCAATACCAACACGTTGCCTGCCCTAATTCGATTATAAACGTAACCCCACAATTAGAGATGTGCGGCCCGGCCATAACAGATACCGTAAATTGGGTACCTATACAGTGGATTTATGTTGCCACCGGCGGCGAACAGTATTTTACGATAGGGAATTTTCATAACGATGGCAATACCAACTACGTTTCGCACAACTGCCAATCTTTCAACCCGTATATCTATTATTATGTTGATGATGTGAATATAAGCCCTGCGGGCCCAAATGATTGCAGCTTTACACTAACGCTTGACTCGGTAAAGGCAACCTGCGGCGCCAGCGACGGCCGTATAACCACCAATTCGTTTGGATGCACCACGCCATTTAGCTACCACTGGTCAACCGGTGCTACTACTGCTAACCTTACTAATGTTGCTTCGGGCTCGTACACTGTAACCGTAACAGATGCCTCGAATTGTGCGCAAACTGCGCTGGCTTCTATCAGCAACAATACTTTTTCAGCTACAATAACAGCCTCTAACCCATCGTGCGGCAGCAGCAATGGAAGCGCCACTGCTAACGGTGTAAACGGAACGGGCCCCTATACTTATCATTGGAATAACGGCAACACTACGCAATCTATCAGCAGCCTTGGCGCCGGCGCCTATAATGTAACGGTAACAGGTGCTGCAGGGTGTAGCGCCACAGCCGGTGTATCGTTATTAGGGGCGAGCGGAATAACCCTTGCCCCAACTGCCACCGATGCGAATTGCGGCAGCAGTAATGGTACCGCTACAGTAGCAGTAAGCGGTGGTAGCGCCCCTTATACGTATTCATGGTCAAACGGACAAACTACCCAGTCAATAAGTGGCCTGTCAGCCGGTAATTACACCGTAACGGTACAAGGTGATACCACCAGCGCGGCTTTCTGGACAGAAGATTTTACCAGCGGCGGCACCGGATGGACGCTTAATACGGCTGGAAGCGGAACCAATGGAAGTTCTGCAAACCAATGGGTAGTTAACAGTGATAATAACTGTACCTGTGGTTCGGGCAATTACCTGCACGTTACCGTTTCAGCAAATTCATCGTGCCTTAGCTGTTTATTAATGCAGGGGCAGTGTACCTATCTTGCATTGGCATCGATATTTAATCAGGGCGATTTTACCACCGATAAACTTGCCGTATCGCCAACTATTTCAACTATTGGCAAGGCAAATATTACTTTAACATTTAACTACGAGGTTTTGGGCAATGCCACCGACTATGGCCTGGTACCTTTAAGCAGCGATGGCGGCGCTACCTGGACAGCCCTACCAACTCATTATAATAACACCAATACCTGTTCAACTGCTTCGGTTAACATACCCACCAATTATCAAAACATAGCCAACTTTAAAATTGCTTTTGAATGGATAAATGCAGCCGGTACTATTGGCGGCAGCCAGGGCGATGCCCCGGGTTTTGTAATTGATAATGTAGCGCTGAAAGCAGGCAGCACCAATTGCCCAGCCACTGCTAACGTAACAGTAGGCAACAGCGGTGGTTTAACGGCCTCTATCAGTTCCACTTCCCCTTCGTGTGGCCTTAACAACGGTTCGGCAACAGCCAATGTTACCGCCGGAACAGGGCCCTATACTTATAGCTGGAATAGCGGCGCCACCACCCAAACCATCAGCAACCTGGGCGCGGGTGTATATAATGTAACTGTAAGCAACGGCGGCGGGTGTTCTGCCACTGCCACTGTTTCGCTGTTTGTAGGCAGCGGCATAAGCGCATTGGCTAACTCTACCAATGCCACGTGTGGCAATAATAACGGAACAGCTTTTGTAACGGTTTCGCCATCAAACGGGGTATACAACTTCCAGTGGAGCAACAGTCATACCACTGATACCATAACCGGCCTTGCAGCAGGTAATTATACGGTAACAGTAACCGGTAGCGGCGGCTGTACTGCAACAGCAAGTGTTTC
>DASZPC010000239.1:0-1507 GCA_035550455.1 Chitinophagales bacterium
ATATTGTTTCAACGGTGCAGTTGTACGATGCCTCGCCCAACCCAAGCAACGGGCAAACGGCGTTTACCTATTTCCTGCCGGCCAATGCCAAAACCGAGTTGCGGATTTATGATTTAAACGGCAGGCTGGTTGATGCTGTAAACGGCCCTGGCAATGCCGGGTTTAACAACATTAGCTACAATACCTCTAAACTAAGCCCTGGCACGTATTTATACAGCCTGGCTACTAACGGAAAAGTAAAAACAAAGCGGCTTTTGGTTACCCGGTAACCGGCCCTGCTAAAAATTACTTGTTGGCGTTACCATTGTTTAACATGGTTTTTGCTGCCTTTGTGGGCAATAAAAATTTTTTTCGCGGGTAATCGTCAACTAACCAGAAAATAACTGCGTGATAAGCACCACCACATCCCCCTGCCCGGTTTGTACCGGCGATAAATCTTTAGATGGGATTTCGTTTTGTGTTTACAATACAGCCGATGCTGTTGCCCCTTTGCAATGGAACCAACTGGTGCCCGGAGCCAATAAACTAATGCAGATTGAGCAACTGGCGCTTGTGGAACAATGCCATAAAGGCGAAATGGATTTCAGGTATGTTTTTGTAAAAAAGAAACAAACCAATATTGGGGTTATTTACTTTCAGGTAGTGCGCTTTACCGGCAACGATTTACTGAATTATTTTCCCGATGAACCGAAGGGCGGTATAACAAAGCGTTTGTATAAACTGGTACGCGGTATAAGCGAAAACCTTGTAAAAAAAGTAGACGTAAAACTGCTGGTAACCGGTAACGTGTTTATGACCGGCGAAAACGGTTTTTACTTTCAGCACGATATAAGCAAAAGCGAAAGGGGCGGTATTTTACGAAAAGCCATTAAACAAGTGGCCGCTACCGATGCCCAGATAAGGGCAGTATTAATATCGGATTTGTACGAACCGAAAACCGAGTTTGATAAAAACTTTGCACAACACGGCTACCATGAAATAACCGTGGAGGCCGATATGAGCATTGCCCTGCACAATAACTGGAAAGACCTTAACGGCTATCTTGAATCGCTTTCCTCTAAGTACAGGGTACGCGCCCGTAAGGTGTTTAACATGTGCGCGGCAAACGGGGTAGTGCATAAGGAATTAAATGCAGATGATGTAAAGCAATACAGTAACGACCTGTATAACCTATATATGATGGTAATGGGCCGGGTTGATTTTAAACTGGCAAGCCTTGATAAAAGTTTTTTTGCCGCACAAAAACAACAGTTGCCCAACAACTACCATATCTATGCTTATTTTAAAGAGGGTGAAATGATTGGGTTTATTTCTTTCTATCATTTTGGCCGCCGTATGGAGGTGCATTATACCGGTATGGATGCCGAGAAATGCAAGCCTATACATTTATACCAGCACATGCTGTACGATATGATTGGCTTTGGTATTGAACACCGCATGGAACGCCTGCACTTTGGCCGCACGGCCCCCGAAATAAAAAGTACCGTAGGCGCGGCGCCATCGCCCA
>DASZPC010000240.1:0-2753 GCA_035550455.1 Chitinophagales bacterium
CCCCCACTAAAAATATACCAAAGCCCAGGTGCGAAATACTGCCCCCCATATTCCGGTAATTGTTCTTCACCACAAAAATCAGGTAGCTAAGGTTGCCCAGCAAGGCGTAAAGCCCGGCCACCAAAAACAAAAAGTAGCTGGATATGAAAGAAAACTTGATAAACAATTTATCCGATATGCTGGTAAGGTCAATAAGGTGCTGCTGGGTAAAATCAATTTTAAGCACCAGCGCCAACACAATGGCGATTACCAGCGCCGCCACAAACGAGTACATGCCCCATTTAGCATTGGCAGGTATGCGTTTCGACTTGTAGGCGAAAAACTGTATAAGCCCCGTTAAAATGCCCGCTAAAACGCCCAACAAAATCTGGATACGGTTGTAGTGCTCCACCGCATCAACCGGTGGGGCCAGTTTATCTTTCAGTAAATGTATCTTATCATGAAACAACAAGTTCCAGATGGGGATAGACGTAGTAAAAGTCATCTGCACTACCGATAGCAGCAATACCAGCGTGCCTATAAACATCCAGAACTCGCGGCTGGTTAGCTCTTCTTCTTTTTCCTGTTGGGGTATTTCTTTTTTCAGGCTGCGTATGGCCAGCAGGGTAAAACCCACCACCGTAAAGAAAACCATATATGCTATTAGCTGCGGTTCAAGGCCTTCTTCAGTAAAGGCATGTACCGATGTATCGCCCAGCCTGCCGCTACGGGTTAAGTAGGTGGAGTACAACACCAGCACAAAAGCAAAAATGAAAAACACGTAACTGCTTACCAGCGAGTGTTTGGTGTATTTATATACCAGCACCATGTGCAGCCCGGCCACTACCATCAGCCAGGGCACAAAGCTCATGTTCTCTACCGGGTCCCAGGCCCAAAAGCCGCCAAAGCTCAACGACTCATAAGCCCAAGCGCCACCCATTAAAATACCGGTGCCAAGCACTGCCACCGAAAAAAGTGTCCAGGGCAACACGGGTTTAACCCAGCCGTCCCAGTCTTTGCGCAGCAGGCTGCCAATTACAAACGCAAACGGAAAAGTAACCGAGGCAAACCCGCAAAACAGCACGGGCGGGTGTATGGTCATCCAGTAATTTTGCAACAGGGGGTTAAGGCCGTTGCCATCTTTTATAAACGAAAGGTAATCGTGCCGCTGAAAAATGGGAGCGCCCACCATTTCGTTGCGCAACAGGGTAAAAGGGCTACTGCCCATGTGGTAATGCCCGATGTAAATACCCAATATCATAGAGCCGAGAAACACCTGTGTAAGCGTTACAATGGCCATTACCCGGTTTTCGTAGTTCTTTAATACCCAAATGCCCACCAGGCCCTGCATTACCAGCCAAAACTGCCACAGTAAAAAACTACCCTCCTGTCCTTCCCAAAAACTGGATATGATGTATTTAATGGGCAATTCGGTGCTGGAGTGCCGCCAGGCGTAATGATACTCAAACCGGTGTTTAAGTATCATAATAAACAGCAGTACAAAAATGCCCACTACGGCACTGCCGTGGGCCACAAACGATATACGCGCAATTTTTTTCCAGCTTCCTTCCTTTTCGGTGCCAAGGCCAAACTCGGCGGCTGAATAGGAAATGAAAGCCAGTAAAGAAGCACAGAAACTAAAAACAATGAAAAACTGGCCTAAGTTGCCCAGCCATAGCCATTCGCCGGTAAAACCGCCAGCACCAAAACGTTCGCTGAAAAATTGAACCATTGATTTATGAGCCCCCCTTAACGCTTACTGTGGTTTCTTTAAGGGTTATTTGGTCGTTAACATATTTCGATGGGCATTTCATGGATATTTCTGAAGCAGCAAAAACATTGCCCTGCATATTGCCTTTAACCACCAGTTGCTCGCTACGCTCAAAATCCTGTGGTTTGCTGCCGCGGTAAATTACACGCTGCTGGTTGCCCTCCTTATCGGTCATTATAAAAGCAAAAAAATTAGGGTCTTTTTCAGGGTTATACTCAATGCCCTTATCCTTAACCAGGTAGCCCACTACGTTTACGTTTTTGCCTTCTTTTTGCCTGGCCTGCAAAAAATTAGCGTAAGTGGTATAGTCGCTGGTCATGGCCAGAATAACCCCTACCGTAACCGCCACCAGTAACAACAAAATAATGTGTACCTTTTTCATAAAACCGAATTGCGGCGCAAAGTTAATGTAAAACAGGCTAAAAGGCTGGGTTGTTGACAAAATTCATCTTTTTTAAAAAAGAAGCTTATATTAACCAATAATTACACCCCTAAAAATTAAGCTTATGAAAATTTTCGGACGCATACTTATTGCACTGGCCGTAATAGCGGTTATAGCAGGTATTGTAATCTATTTTTTACCCAAAGAATACAAAACCGCCGAATCGGTAGAGATAAATAAACCTGTAAACGTGGTTTATGCTGAAATAAGCGACTTTAGCCAATGGAACAAATGGAGCCCTTGGTACGAGCTGGAACCCAGCGAAAAAGTAACAGTAAGCGGCGCCCCCGGCCAGGCAGGACACAAAATGTGCTGGGAGGGCAATAAAACCGGCACCGGCTGTATGGAATTAAACGGCGCCGAAACCGATAAAACAGTTGACATGAGCCTGCATTTTATAAAACCTTTTGAGGCTACGGCACAATCGCATTTTGTGCTGGAAGGTGCAGGCGGTAAAACAAAAATTACCTGGGTTACCACCGGCGGGCTGCCTTTTCCTATTGGGCGCCTAATGGGCTCAAGCATTGATAAAAACCTGCATAAAGATATGGCCCATGGCCT
>DASZPC010000241.1:0-2591 GCA_035550455.1 Chitinophagales bacterium
ACGCTGTAAACAGGCATATTTGGCAGGCCAGCAGTATCGGCTACCCAGGTTTGCCCACCATTATGCGATTCGTAAACATGCGGAGAATTGTTAGAAGAAAACCCTGCAAGTGTGGCCACTACGTGGTTATTATCGTCAGGGTCAACAGCAATGCCTTCAACTGATTGCGACCCCAGCGACTTAACCGTAAACTGGTTGGTGTTGGTATATAAAGCCGCAATGTTAGACCCTAATGGGTATGTAGTTGTATCGCAGCGGGCGTTAAGGTTAGGGAAACGGTAAACAGAACCACTGGAGGTGCCAACATAAAGTACATCGCCATCGGTGCTGTTGGCATACGATTCACCAACCCCGCCAAAGGAGTTTGAAAGTTTGTACCAGTGGGGGATTGTTCCAAGGGTTAATGCATCGGAAGTAACATAAACGCCACAATTGGAACTGAGGAATAACCTTGAACGCACAGGGTCATCAACCATAATAGTATCCCCTGCATTTACCGCTTGCGATAATGTAACCTGGAATGGATAGGAGGCGGTATTACTGTTTACAGTAACCACTTCGCCTGCGCTATAGTTGGTATTAGCGGCAAAGGCCACTTTTTTAAATCCATTGGCCGCAGTTTTAGTTTCACCTAAAAGGAATGGCGTAACAAAGGGTGCATCGTAGGCAGGATTGGCGTTACCGCAAATAGAAGTGGAGCCAATTCCCTGAGGGTCAATTTTTATATCGTATATACCAGCAAAACCCGAGGTGTAATTACCCGAGCGGTATAACGCAGCATAATAAATTGAACCGAAAAATATTTTTTGGTCGATGTGGGATATGGCACTGAACATACCATCGCCGCCCAACACCTCTTCGCCTGCGCCAAAAGTATTACCAAGATAATTTACATAGTTGGTACCGTTATCCTGCGATCCACCCATTACTTCGCCGGTAAGGGCTGCCGATACGCCATAGTTTTGTGTTACGGCATAACCACGGTTATGCACAACATATTGCGGGAAAGGGAAGGCGCTGCCGGCATCAATAGATTTATAAATGCCACCATCGCAGCCAATATACATTACATCCGAATCGCCGTTTGCAAAAACAATGGCATGTTTATCGGGGTGAATGTAGTTAGGGTTTACAGCACCCGAACCTAAACCTGCATCGGCAAGTTTCCATCCGTTTTGATCAGACCATGTATAGAAATTAATGCCGCCTAAGTAAACTTTATTTGGGTTAAAGGGGTTTACCGCTATAACATTATCGTACCAGCCCTGGCAACCCGCGTTGCCGCCTTCCTCAAAAGGCTGGAACAGGGCGCCGCTTGAGCCAATAGTGGTCCAAGTATTACCACCATCGCTGGTACGGTAAACACCTTGTGTACAACCTGTATTAGCTTTGGCAACAGCAATATAGGCAATGGTATCGGACGAAGGGGCCACTGCAATTTCAATACGCCCCAATGAACCGGCAGGAAAACCGGTATTGGTGCCCGAAGTAATCCTTATCCATGAAACGCCGCCATTTTGCGACATAATAAGATTGCCCGAAAATACACCACCAAGCGAAGCATAGATATATGTGCCGCCCGGCGACCATTTTATATCGTCAGCTTGCAAACCAAGCAGGGCGTGCAGGTTACCGGTTAGGTTAACAGCACCCCAGGTAAGCCCGTGGTCGTTTGATTGATACAGGCCTTTAGTGGTAGCAGCAATAATCATACCGGGGTCGAGAGGGTTTATGGCTATACGATTAACCGATGACCAAACGGAGCTACTAGGGGGGGTAAGGGCATTGTTGGCTAAAATATCAGGGGTTAGTAAAATGGGGTTATCGTTGGCATCCAGTTTATAAATACCATTTCCCATAGACCCGGAATTCATTGAACTGCCGCTGATTTGTGATAATCCCTCGCCAGTGCCAATATATATAGTATAATCAGGGGCGGGCGCCTGTGCAATGCTTGCAATAGTTAGCCATTCGTTCCAGTTGGCAAGGCGGTTCCAGGTAGCCCCGGCATCGGTTGATTTCCACATCCCACCACTTACACCACCGGCATATACGGTCTGGTTAGTAGGGTCACGTTTATCCACTAATATAGCCCTGGTCCTTCCACCTACGTTATCCGGGCCAAGTTCCTCCCATTGCAGGCCTAACCCGGCGCGTGTGCCGTGTTGCTGTGCCCTGTTGGCGGTACTTAACGCATTGGTAAAGTAGGATGGGTACAGGTTCCCGTTTTCGTCTTTTAAATGGTCATAGCGCCATTGCATGGCGGCACCGGCAAGTTGCTGTTTCGAGAAGCCGTCTTTGCCCCCGGCAGGGTTCTCATCCAGTAAAAAGCTACCGGTTGCGGGGTCGTATTTCCGGGATATATACAGCGAAGAGGTGCCAATAAATAAAATGGCTACGGCAATAAGTAAAATTTGTTTTTTCATGAGTTTAACTTAGATATAAAATAAACCAGCCTTAAAGATACGCTAAAACCTTCAAAAACTGGCTGAAGTTTGTCAGGGTTTTGTAATGTTTTTCTATTTGCAATGTTCTGGCAACTGTCAATTGTATCAAAAACATCTAAATAGTAGTTTAGTTCATGAAAGTTA
>DASZPC010000242.1:0-2728 GCA_035550455.1 Chitinophagales bacterium
GAAAAAAGCAAGTGGCCGTTTTAGATGCAGTTTACCGGGGCCGCCGGTGTTAAAAAGGTCGAGTTGGTCTAGCATGTGTTAAGGCGGAATTCAAAGGATATAATTAGGTCAACAATTTCAACACTTATACCAGTTCAACAAGCGCGGCAGCCTTTAATTTCCGAGTATCTGGCGGTAAAGATTTTCGGCATCAAGGCCTGCAAAATTACCCGAACTCATCATCAGCAGGTTTTTATGCTTCCAGTTTTGCGAAAGCAAAAAACCGCGCAAAGAATCGGCGGTGGTAAAAATATTCAAATGCTGGTTACCAAAAGATTTTTTTACAAAATCAGGGTCAAAAACCGGCATGTTTTTATGATGGAATGTTTCAGCATCGAAAAACACAACCGGAATATCGGCTTCGTTCATAGCGCCTTCGTATTCGGAAAGGAAGTCTTTATTCAGGCTGCTAAAGGTGTGCAGTTCCATAACGGCTACCAGGGTGCTTTCGGCAAACTGGGTTTTAACGGCCTCAACCGTAGCACGCAGTTTAGAGGGCGAATGGGCAAAATCGCGGTAAATTGCAGTATCGTTGTTACGCCCCACCAGTTGGAGGCGGTTGGCAGCACCGGTAAAGGTGGCACTGGCTTTATAAAAATCTTCATCGAAAACGCCCAGTTCGTTACATACGTTTTTGGCGCCCGAAATATTTTGCAGGTTGTGTTCGCCAAATACCTTGATGGGAATAGCGCCGAAATCGGTTTGCAGATAAGTGGTGTTTCCTTTTATAAAATGCTGGTGGGTAAAGTAAGCGCGGGTGCGCACATTGGCATCGAACTGGTTGAAAATGCGTTTCAGTTCCTCATCATCGCCAAACCAGGTAAGGAAGCCCCATTCTTCCATGCTATAAGCGAATTTTTGAAACTGCTCAACGTATTCATCATAATCGGGAAAAACATTGATGTGGTCCCAGGCAACGCCGCTGATAAGGGCCACATTGGGTTTATAGAACATAAACTTGGGCTCGCGGTGTATGGGCGAAGCAAGGTATTCATCGCCCTCGAGGATAATGATGGGCGCTTTTTCGGTAATTTTTACACTGGTATCAAAGCCCGGCACTTTGGCCCCTACCATGTAGTCGAAATTGAAGCCGCTTTCGCGCAGCACATGCATTACCATGCTGGTAATGGTGGTTTTGCCATGGCTGCCGGCAATTACCACCCGCTGTTTGTTTTTAGAAACCTCGTAAATATATTGGGGGAAGGAGTAAATATTAAGGCCCAGTTCCTGGGCACGCAACAGTTCGGGGTTATCGGCACGGGCGTGCATACCCAGTATTACCGCCTCAATATCGGGCGTAATGTGAGCGGCATCAAAACCAATGGATGCGGGCATAAGCCCCTCTTTTTCGAGGTTGGTTTTGGCCGGGTCGGCAATTTTATCGTCAGAGCCGGTAACCGCATTGCCTTTCCGGCTTAAAACAATAGCCAGGTTATGCATTACGGCCCCGCCAATAGCTATAAAGTGTATTCTCATTCTTTTGCAACCTTTTTAAGTCAAACAGCTATCACTTTAGTTAGCTGCAATTATAAACGATTTAAACAGGTAATTTGAAGTGATAAAATAATTAGCATAAATTCGCGTTCAAAATTTAAAATAAACTGTAACAAAATGCTGCCGGTTTATTTTTGACGGACAGATTGCCAGCAGCATGGCGTGACAATTAAAAACATTCACTCTTATGAAAACGACCGCAAAGAAAATCGTAATTGCCCTTGTTGCAGCTGGTTTTATATTCAGTATATCATCGTGCGAAAAGCATACCTGCCCTACCTACAGCCAGGCAGGAACCATCCAGCACATTACCAAGGCTTAACTGAAGCAACATAGCTTTAAAGCTATAAATTTCTTACGTCCCCCTTTGACTAACAAAAGTTGAAGGGGGATTTTTTATGATGTATTTTATACTAAAGTGCTTTTAGCGACAATGGTGGTGTAGTTTACGGAAATACTTATTTTTAAGGGTTTTAGTAGAAATACGTAATTATTAACCTGTAAATAGCTTATGAAAAAATATTTACCCCTGTTAATTTTTGTGCCGTTTGTTGTTTCCCTGGCAGCGCAATCAACCACGCGATGGAAAACCGACTTAAGCCCCCAAAAGGTATTTATTGAAAACAAAGGGCAGTTTGATGGTGAAAATAATTTAGCCAATAGCCAAACTTTATTTGCTACCGACCGAGGCCCCTGCATGGTTTATTTTACCAATACAGGCCTGACTTTTAAATTAGAAAAGCGCAAAAAGCCGGTGAAAGCAGAACATGAAGGTATTGAACGCCGCAACCCCGAAGAGCGTGAAGAAGAGGAGCACAAACTGAACGTTAAAACAGATTTTGTGCAAATGCAATGGCTGAATACAAACCCCGGTGTTGTGGTAACAGGATTAGATGAGGCACAGGGTTATTACAACTTTGGGTTAGATAAAGGGAGTATTAACCGGGTAAGAGCTTTCAATAAAATAGTATATAAAAACCTTTACCCGAACATTGACGTGGAATATGTTTTTCATGCAGGGCAGGGTATTGAGTATTCGCTAATATTGCACCCGGGGGCAGATATAACACAGGTAAAGATGAGCTATAGTGATGTTCCTAAAGCTATGCTGGACGGTAATGGTAATATGCACCTGGGTACCATGTTTGGCGATATAATTGACCATGCCCCTCTTACTTTTTATGCAGAACAAAAA
>DASZPC010000243.1:0-2622 GCA_035550455.1 Chitinophagales bacterium
TTCTTATTCAATACAAAAATTGCGCTTACCCAGCAGGAAGAAACCATAAAAAAATACAGTGAGTTATTGGATAAAGATAATGCTATTGTAAGCCTCCGTACATCGGTAAAAGATGCCGCCCAGGCGCAATTGCAAAACGGCGTAATTACCTCACATGATTATATAGCACAGGTAAATGCAGAAGCCGAGGCAAGACAGGCTATGGCCCTGCACCAAATACAATTATTACAGGCACAATTCAATCATAAAAACACTTCAGGTAATTAAAAACATCCATCGTATGAAAAGGAAATACTTATTCTTTGCTATCCCGGTATTAGCCCTGTTTGCTTCGTGCAATAATGGCAACAGCGATTTCGACGCCGCCGGTTCTTTTGAATCAGTGGAAACCATCGTCTCCACTGAGGCTTCAGGCACCATTATGCAATTTAATGTGGAAGAAGGGCAAACACTTAACGCCGGCCAGCAAGTGGGGTTTATTGATACCACCCAGCTTTACCTGCGCAAAAAGCAATTACAGGCGCAAATAGCGGCCACGCTTAGCCAGCGGCCCGATATACCGGTTCAAATAGCATCGCTGGAAGAACAACTAAACCAGGCGCAGATAAACCAAAAACGTGCTGAAAACCTGTTGCGCGCGAATGCAGGCACACAGCAACAGTTAGATAATGCCAACAGCCAGGTGCAGGTAATACAAAAGCAGATTGATGCTTTGCAATCATCGTTAAGCATTACCAGTTCATCGCTGGCTAGCCAAGTTACCCCGCTTGAAAGGCAGATTGAACAGGTAAACGACCAGCTATACAAGTGCCGTATTATTAACCCCATTCATGGCGTGGTGCTTACTAAATATGCCGAGTACCACGAAATAGCCATGCCGGGCAAAGCGCTTTACAAAATTGCAGAAATGGATACGCTTACCCTGCGCGCTTATGTGGACGGCGCACAGTATTCGCAAATGAAACTTGGGCAAAAGGTAAATATCCGCATTGATAAAGGGGCGAAAGATTACCGCAACTATACCGGTACTATTTACTGGATTTCCGACAAGTCGGAATTTACCCCCAAAACAATTCCTACTAAAGACGAGAGGGCAGATTTGGTATATGCCATAAAAATACGCGTGGTAAACGATGGCTATTTGAAAATTGGCATGTATGGCGAAGTTAAGTTTTAAGCATGAACTCAATTACTTTAAACCATATTACTAAAACCTACAACAAGGGCACATTAACCGCTGTGGATGATGTTTCCTTTGAAGTAAAAAAAGGCGAGGTATTTGGCCTTATTGGCCCGGATGGCGCTGGTAAAACCAGCATCTTCCGCATACTTACCACCCTTCTACTGGCCGATAAAGGCGAAGCTACCGTAGCCGGGCTGGATGTGGTGAAAGATTTCAAAGAAGTACGCAATGTGGTGGGTTATATGCCGGGCAGGTTTTCGCTTTACCAGGATTTAAGCATTGAGGAAAACCTTAACTTTTTTGCCACGGTTTTCGGTACTTCTATTGAAGAAAACTACGACCTTATAAAAGATATTTACGTAAAGCTGGAACCGTTTAAAACCCGCCGGGCAGGCAAACTATCGGGCGGTATGAAACAAAAATTAGCCCTGTGCTGTGCCTTAATACACAAACCCAAAGTACTTTTTTTAGATGAACCCACCACCGGTGTGGATGTGGTTTCGCGAAAAGAGTTTTGGGATATACTGGGCGTGCTTAAAAACCAGGGCATCAGTATTTTGGTTTCCACCAGCTACATGGACGAAGCCACCCTATGCGACCGAATTGCCCTGATGCAATTGGGCAAAGTGCTTTCTATTGATACGCCGCAAAACATCATTGCCGCTTACCCCGAAAAACTGTACGGTGTTAAGTCCGATAAAGGCGTTTATAAACTGCTGCTTGATTTAAGGCAAAACGACATGCTTTACCATTGCTACACCTTTGGCGAATACATCCACGTTTCGTTCAAAAATGCCAATGGCGAAGGCGTACAGGCCCTGCAGCAATTTCTTGAAAACAGGGGGCATACCGATGTTATTATCAGGAAAGAAACACCCACTATTGAAGATTGCTTTATCAATTTGCTAAATGTGAAAAAAGATGGAAACGGTAATACAAACGCGTGAGCTGACCAAACGTTTCGGCGACTTTGTAGCCGTTGATGCCATTAGTTTTGATGTGCATAAAGGCGAAATTTTTGGTTTTTTGGGCGCCAATGGGGCAGGTAAAACCACCGCTATGCGTATGCTTTGCGGCCTCTCCTACCCTACTTCGGGCACAGCTACCGTTGCCGGTTTTAATGTGTACAAACAGGCGGAGGAAATTAAAAAGAACATTGGCTACATGAGCCAGAAATTCTCGCTGTACGAAGACCTTACAGTAACCGAAAACATCCGCTTTTTTGGCGGTATTTACGGGCTTAGCGATAAACAAATAAAAAGCAAAACCGACGAACTGATACAACTGTTGGGACTGGAGAATGAGGCGAAAAAACTGGTGGCAGAATTACCCCTTGGCTGGAAACAAAAACTGTCTTTTTCGGTAGCTATTGTACACCAGCCTAAAATTGTTTTTCTGGACGAACCCACCGGTGGTGTTGACCCTGCCACCCGCAAGCA
>DASZPC010000244.1:0-8007 GCA_035550455.1 Chitinophagales bacterium
AGCAGGATGGTGACCATTTTATTGTAACTGCCGATAAGCTGATACTGGTTTCGGAAGCTAATTCAAGCGACTTTCAGCACAACTGGTTGCCGGCCACCAATAAAACGGCAAAAGGCACTAAGTTTTACCTGTTTTCTAACAAAACCCAACTGTCGCTGAATGATATTAATGTAATGGCTTATGATGATGCCACTACTGTGCAGGTTACCAAAATATCAAAATCGCCTACGCTGCAACAGGGTTATACTAATATTGATTTTGCGCATGATACGGTAGTTTTCCGGAAAACAATTTCGCCGGGCAAAGACCTGATTTATTATTACAGCAATGGCAAGGATGTGCTACAGCCGGGAGAAACTTATATGATTACTTCTAACAAAGAAGTAACTATTCAGTATGGCGCGCTTTATACACGCGAACATGATGGGGGTGGTTATGTGCCTTCTGCAAATGGTAGTTCATCGGGTGCATTGTTTTACTTTACTGTGCCTTTTGAGGACAGCGCACAGCAGGAAATAAGGATAACCTCGTGGTCCGACAACAACAATATCCAATTACAGCGGTATAATAATGGGCAGTGGGTTACTATGCAAAACTTTACCGGTGTTGGCAAATTAAAAGCTGTTGAATGGGTGGGGCGGTCGCTGAACCAAACCTATGGCACTGTTTTTCGTGTAAGTTGCTCTTCTAATAAAACTATTTCAGTTTTTGAATCGAACTGGATTGAAACAGGTTCTACGCTTACCTCTGATGTAGGGGCTATGGCCACAGCGCAGGATGGTACCTGTGCCGGTAAAGAGTTTTTGGTGTATATGTCGCCGCCCTGTGCAGAGGAAAATATTACCAACCCCGCCACAGGGTTAAAAATGCCGGGTAAGGCTACCCATGCCTATATTTTTGGCAATAAAAACTCTACAGCCCATGTAACGGTAAAGGATGATTATACGAACGGGGCTACTATCAGCCGTAGTTATTCTATTGGTAGGGGTTCTTATGTGGATTGTATGCTTGATACCGCCCAATGGAAATCGATATACAATGGTACGGGTACTATGGAGGGCGGTTCTCAGCGGCCATATCTGCATATTCAAAGCGATGTGCCGGTAGCAGTAATGGTGTCGAATCATAATGATAACTGGATGATGTTTTATGGCTCCAGCATGAGCCAGAATTTGACACTTACCACCGATTGCTCGCCCACCAGGTGCCAGGCCGGCGATACCGTTGATGTTACCACCCATTGCGACCTGAATGGTTTTTATGCCGATGGGGGATCTATTTGGCAGATTATTGATGATGGCCTTAGTTTTATTAACTCTTATTTTTATGATATTACCGATAACTCAAACGTAAGCGGGCATTGTGAGCGCGATAATATAAGCGGTCGAAATGTGGTAACATTCCCGGGGTTGGGCACTTTAAACCCCGACCACCAGTATGAAATACGTTGCCGTGTTGTAGCCAACCATGATTTTAGCGACCATAAAGCTATTGACAACAATAGTGTATTAACCGTTGAAACCAGTTTTATGGCAGAAGTTGAGGGCGATTCAGAAATGGTAACAGGTTCAGCCAACATTGCTTTGCTTGACCCTGATTCCATTGAAACAGCCATTCAATCTCCCGCAATGGCTACTACTAATACACCACTTCAAATTTATCCTAACCCGGCGCATAGCCAGGTATCGGTAATGATACCTGATGCTGATGCCGATATGCAATTGCGTGTATTTGATATGTCGGGCTGGCAGGTTTTTTATAAAAATGTCAGCAAGGGTATTGCCAGCGATGGGCAAACCGTTTCCATTCCGGTAGATGGCTTTGAACCAGGGGTTTACCTTGTTGAGGCTATTATTGGCGAAAAGCATTCTGTTCAAAAACTGGTGGTGCAGTAAGCGCTACTGTGTTACCGGTGCTAACCCTTCAATAGCTTATTGCTTTTTCGGCAAGCACCCCGGTTATTTTATTAGCAATTACCTCATCGGGTTTGTTGCGCCTTTTGTTGACTGCTTTTATAGCAGGAGCAAATGAAGTTATAATCAAATTGCCACGCACCACATAGTGCGTGGCTTTGTTTGATAGCTTGTCGTTTAAATAAATGGCGCATTTTTTTTGGGCGCTATCCATGGTTACCTGGTTGCCGGTAATTTCCACCAAATCGTTTCCAAAACAATTAATGCCATACCCAAGCCCGTGTGCAATAGTGTTATTGTAAAATTTACCTGAAGCCCCTCCGCCAATTATTAGCCCGCAGTTTTGCCACTCCTGTTGCTTTTGGCTGTCGTGGTATATTTTGTTGCCGTGGCAGTTTACCTTTTGGGCGTTGCTTATTTGTATGCCGTCCCAACCGGTATAATCAACCGTATTATCATACACACTTACATCAATCAAAAGCGGGGGCAATAATATTTTCTTTACCGAGTCACATTTTTCGGGTACCCCTTCAAACGCAGTGCTGCCAATATACAGGCCTTCGGTGCCGGTGTGGTGTATGTAGTTGTTGTGGATGCTGATATTATACTGCACCGAATTCCACCGGTCTGTGCTACATGTAGGATCTGTTTTGCACAGCAGGCCCGGCCCGTTGGTATGGGCTATTTCAATAAAGCTGACATCCACATTATCGCTTTTATCTGAAACTCCCAATCCGGCGCCACTGTGTTTTACTTCGGCAATTTTTATCCCATACGCTTCTTTTGACCAACCCGCGCCACACAATTTTATATAATGGCAATCCCTTAACGAAATACCGTATGGCAGCTTCGCCGAATTTATTTCGCAAAGCCCTGTGCCATTCATAATTACTATGCTTTTGCCTGCTGCGCCATTTATATTGGCAAATGCTATGGCCTCTCTTTTTCCCGGTTCTAGTATCAGCGTGTCTCCCGGTTGTAGGTGGTTATATGTTTTGCCTTTGCCATCTACATATTCTGTCTCCGGGTTAATATAAAAACTACCGGCTTCAGCGCTATGCGCAGCCAAAACCAGTAGCAGGGTGTATAGTAGTTTTTTTGCCTTTTGCTGCGTAACCATAATTACAGGTGCTGCAATTCGCGCGCTGCTTTTTCCCAACCAGCGGTTATATCTTCAAAACTTATCTTCAGCTTTTGATATACCGGTTTCTTTTTCGCCGATTCTTCCAGCAGCACCAAATTATCTTTCAGATGTTCCATGCCAAGCATTAATAAACTGTTTTTCAATTTATGTATTGCGGCTGCAAATTCAGCATAGCTTTTCCTTTGCAATAATTCATCGGCTTCTTTCAGGTAGGCCGGTATTTCTTTTTGCAGCATACCCACCATTTCCCTAAAAAACTTTTTATTGCCCAGCGAAGCTTCAACTAACCTTGAGAGGTTTATGTACCTGAATTTTTTGCCCTCTATTATTGGCTGGCCGGTTTCAATAACTGCAACCGTATTTGTGCCGGTTAACTTTTTAATATTAGCCAACAACTGTTGTGCATTAATTGGCTTGCCCAGGCAGGCATCGGCCCCGGCTGCTAAGGCCCTTTTTACAATATCAGTATCGGCACTTGCGGTAAGTGCTATAACCGGTATATTTTTTCCTGCCCTGGTTTCGCGTATTCTCTTAATGGTTTCAAACCCGTCCATTACGGGCATAAATAAATCCACCAGCAATAAATCAAAAGCCTGTTTCTTAAACAGTTTCAGGGCATCGGCCCCGTTTGCGGCTATGGCTGTTTTAGCCTGCCAGTGGCTTAGGTACGAATTGGCTACTTTTTGGTTAATGGCTATATCTTCCACTAACAGCACCTTTAACCCGCCAAGGTTTTCATTGCCGGTTTTAGCAGTCCTTTCTTTTTTCTTGCTAAGCGCAACAGTGCCGAAGGGCATTTCAAAATAAAACAAACTGCCCTTGCCTTTGGTGCTTTTTACCCCGATGGCCCCGCCTTGCAGCGCCACCAGCTTTTTGGTAATAGCCAGCCCCAGCCCGGTACCGCCAAACTTTTTTGTAATGCTGCTATCGGCCTGTACAAAGTCGTCAAAAATCCGTTCCTGGTATTTTTTATTGATACCTATGCCTGTGTCGGTTATTTCAAAACGCAACCATACGCCGCCATCTGTTTTTTTAGTTGGTTTTACCTCCAGTTTAACCGACCCTTTGGGGGTAAACTTCACAGCATTGCCTGCCAGGTTGTTTAAAACCTGCACCAGCCTCATGGCATCGCCGGTAATTGTTTTGGGGGTGTGCTTATCAACCTGGTAGCTTAGTTTAATCCCGGTTTCCCTGCATTGTGGTAAAAAGGTGTTGTAAACCCCACTCATTATTTCCTCCAGCTCAAAGGGCGAATTTTCAAATTCAATTTTGCCCGATTCTATTTTCGAAAGGTCCAGTATATCATTTATCAGTGAAAGCAAATGGTTGGCCGAAAACGAAAGCGCCCGCAGGTTTTCACGTGCTTCGCCTTTAAAGTGCTGTTTCAACATCAGGTCGGTTAACCCCACCACAGCATTTAGTGGGGTGCGTATTTCGTGGCTCATGGTAGCTAAAAAGCTATCCTTATAGGCCAGCGCGGCCTCCGCCTCCTGTTTGGCTTTTATAAGTGCCTGTTCTGTTTCTTTAATGTACGAAACATCAGTAGTGGTGCCCAGCAGCCAAAGTGGTTTACCGTTCTCGCCCCGGTTGGTAACCGTAGCCCGCACGGCCAGCCAGGTGTAGGTATCGCCTTCTATTTTAACCCTTAGTTCACGCCTCAAAAGGCTTTCCCTTCCTTCCAGCAAATCAAAAAGCGCATTAACCCCTGCCTCACTGTCTTCGGGGTGGATAATGCCAATCAGTTTCCTGTAATCCAGTTCGGTTTCGCCTTCACCAAGCCCAAGTATGCTCAGCAGGTTTTCCGAGCCGTAAAATTTTTCATTGGTTATATCATACTCAAAATATCCGTCGCCCGATTCTTCCAGCGCAAATTTCCAGCGCAGTTCATTATACAACAACTCTTCGTTTTTCCTAACCCGCTCGCTTATGTCGGTTGAGATAAACAAAAAGCCGCCTTCGCCGCTACCATCATTTACCGGAACCATTCTCAATTCATTCCAAAAGGCATAACCGTTCTTTTTGTAATGCAGCAGGGTGGTTTCAAATTTTGCATGCTGTTGTAAATGCTTTAAGAGGTTGGCGGTTTTGCGCTTATCGGTTTCGTGGCCATGCAGCAGGTTAAGCAGGTTTTTGCCCGCACATTCTTCAGCAGTGTAACCGGTGGTATGGCAAAAGCTTTTATTAACCCAGTTTATTGTGCCGCTGGCATCGGTAAGCGCCGCAAGGTTAGGCGTTTCTTCTGCGAGCGCCATCAGCGCAGCAACATTTTGCTTTACTTTTTTTTTGCTTGTATTTGCCACAACCTCAGGCATGGTTACATTTTCGCGTTGTTAAACGCTACGGATATTATAATCAAGGGGGGATAATACAAGACTAAAGCAAATTTTCTGCTTGCAGGCCTGCTTTAGTCAAGCCTTTTTTGTTGAAAGCCCTGCTTTTTGCTTCAATCATTATACAATCGGGTGCTTATGTTTGTTAAAATCACAATAGTGCCGTACCGCCTAAAACAAGCCCCGGCCTTTTACCATTTAAGCTAGACTTTGATTGATTCTACCAATGGCTTAAACAAAAAAAGCAGCATTATAACTTCACATTTATGTGAAATTACGATGCTGCAAAAAACACACTTAAAATCCTCTGTTAGTATTATATCTTCTGGCCTATTACCGTAATGGCATTGCCTTGGTTCGAGCCTGTTGGGTGCGCCCACAAGTCAAGGTTTATCAGCAGCTTGCAAACCGGTAGTGATGCCAGTTGCAGCAGCGACCCACCCTTTTTGGCAAAGTAGGCAAGTTCCCAGGCAAGGCGTGCCAGCAGCCCATCGGTTTGCTCGGCAAATACCACTTTAAAACCTTCCTTCCAAAAGCGGGCTTCCAGGTCTTTTAAAAAGTAAACCTGCCCGGGGTGCTCATGGTCAACCCACTCGTTGTGTTCGGCAAAGTATTTTTCTTCAAAAAAAGTGCGCTGTACTTTGTTCGGTATTTTTACCAGCAGGCGCCCGCCTTGTTTCAGTTTAGCGCGGCATTCGGCAAATGGCATTTCGCTTTCTTCAATATGTTCAAACACATCTACCGAGTATATCAGGTCAAATTGTTCTTCTTTCAATGTATCAATTTTGCCCTCGTGTACGGTCATGTTGTCCAGTTCCAGTTTTTGTTGGGCGTGCCTTACACGGCCCAGTGCGCGGGTATCAATATCCAGCGCTGTAATTTTTGCATGTCTTAAAGCCTGCGATACCATAATGGCGTTTTCGCCATAGCCGCAGCCCAGGTCCAATACGTTCTCTACTGAAGCTAAATCCAGCTTCGATAAGTGCTTACGGAACACCTTTGCACGGGCGTAATTGCCAATATTTGTGTAGCCCACCGTTTGATTTAAAAATTTTGAAAGGGCTGGAAAAGCCTGCATCCGTTCACTTAACAAATACTGTGCTTGTCCGTAATTAAGGTTAATTGCTGTTTGCATGTTTAGTTGGATTTTTAATTTTTAGTTATATGATAACCGCGTGGCTTTTTGCCAGTTGGCTGTTTGTTTTCCTTTTAAATATTTAAACCACCCCATTACCACGCAGTAATGCATAAAATCGAAATAGAAGGGTACATGGAATGCTTTTATTTTTAGGTGCCTGCGGTTAAAGTACCAGCCGGTTAGCGCTGCCAAATGGAACAGCAGTTGCGTACCAAACAGGATATCGTAAGCAATGCCATCCTGTAGTAAAAAAATGTTTGTTATAAATGCCAGCACTAAAAGCACGGGGGTAACTGTCCAGCGGCTTACGCGGTGAATAAGGTATTGAAATGAAAATGCACCGTATATCAGCGGATTTAAAAAATCGGGGTTGCGCAGTATCAGTTGCAGCCCACCGGCGGCAATGCGCACCTTGCGTTTGTATTCCTCGTCAATATTGGCCGATGGTTTTTCAACCGCTAAAGCAGCAGGCTCATATTTAATGCTATACCCCTGCCTTATTACCTGCATGGTAATTTCAAAATCATCCAGCAAAGTATCTTCAGCTACCGGCCTGAATAGCCTCGTACGGATAGAAAAAAACTCGCCTGCTGCACCGGTTAACGAGCTAAGCTTTGCATCCTGTTTCTTCAGGAAAGATTCATATTTCCAGTACAGGCCTTCGGTGGAAGCTGCGGCTGCGCGTTCATCGGCCATTACCACTTTTTCGCCCGAAACCCCACCCACAAGTTTATCGCCGTAATGTTTTACAAGCGTGCGTAATGCGCCTTTATCCAACATTACATTGGCATCGGTAAAAGCGGTAACCGGTTCATTAATATACTGCATGGCCCGGGTAATAGCGGCTGATTTTCCTTTGCGCTGGCTTTGATAAAGCAGGGTTACTTTTTCATAACCCGAAACAATTTGCACGGTTTTATCAAGGCTGCCATCGGCCACCACATATATTTTCAGTTTGTTGGCCGGGTAATCAAGCGCCAGTGTGTTTTCAATTTTGGCTTTAATAATATCTTCTTCATTATAGGCCGCAATAAGCATAGCCACTGCCGGTAATTCATCGTTGGTAATAAGTTTGTGCTTTGGCTTTTGTGGCACCAGTTTGTTTATAACAGCCAGCATAAGGCCATAGCCTGCATATACTGCCACCAACCCTAAAACCGAAATCCAGAAAATAGTTTCCATCTTCTTATCAGTTTAAATGTTTTATCACTTTAGCCGGGTTACCGCCTACTACAGTATAGGGCGGAACATCCTTTGTAACCACTGCACCGGCTGCCACTACGGCATTGCGCCCTATACGAACACCCTTTAGTACGGTGGCCCTGGTGGCAATCCATACATTATCTTCAATAATCACCGCTTCCGATGCGCCTTCTTTGCTGTGGTCGTGCATATCGTGGTAGTCGCTGTCCATAATCATCGCCTCCGGCGCTATGGTGCAGTTCCGGCCTATTTCTACAAAATACTTGGCCGAAATCCTGG
>DASZPC010000245.1:0-5282 GCA_035550455.1 Chitinophagales bacterium
CCGGTTAATGGAAGATGAACTGGTTCAACTAAAGCTGTTGAAAAAGAGCGATGTGGCGAAGCAGGATAAAAAGCGCCCGTTGTTTAAAAAGTATTTTCCGCATGGAACGGCGCATTTTTTGGGGCTTGATGTGCATGATGTAGGCAACCGTTTTGAAAAACTAAAACCCGGTGCGGTGCTTACCTGCGAACCCGGTATATATATACACGAAGAGAAGCTTGGCATCCGTATTGAAAATAATATACTGATAACCAGGAACGGTCCTGTTGATTTGATGGCTAATATACCTATTGAGGCCGGTGCTATTGAGGAGTTGATGAATAGCAAGTAACAACAGGATAGCGTACAACTGCTCACTTTTTTGCGCTTTAACAGCGGATTAAACTACCTGAGCCACAAGGCACTATTGCGGCGTTTACATCTTTTAGCATTTGCGTTAAACTATTTGCCGGTAACACCCGTTGCTTAAGTATGAAAAGCACGGCAAAATATGAAGAAACCAGCCGGCGCTTGGCAGAACTTGAAAGAGAAAGTTCGGACCTTATTAACTCGTATTTAAGCCAGGTAGCCACTAATGCCGATTCGCCGGGAATTAAAAAGTTGCAGGAGAGGCTTGATGCCATTCGCAGGGAGCAAATGCACCTTTACGAAGTGTTGGTAAAAAACTGAACCTGAGGCGAAGGTTTTTGGGGAAACTAACAGCATACAACATGCTCCCCGGGGTTTCTGTACCCACCGGTTATTACTTAGCCCGTAAGGCACCGGCTTTTAGTATTATATACTTTAGCGGGCAGCCATTTAACACTTGATTTTACCCGGGGCTGACAGAACTAATGAATTAGTTTTGGCATCTTTGGTTTATGAACCGCCCATTTTTTAGCTGCCTTTTTATATTATCTTTTTTATTTGCTTATCCGCAAACGGCAAAGCACCGGGTTATCAGCTTGCCGGTAACACGTAATGGCGTAACGGTGCGCGACCCCTGGGCCGGTGGTATGGACTCGCCCCAGTTTTCGGATATTAACCTGAACAATGATGGGATACCCGACCTGTTTGTGTTTGACCGGGTTGGCAGCAGGGTACTTACTTATTTGGGCAACGGCGGGGCAACGGATACCATGTTTACTTACGCGCCGCAATATGAATCATTATTCCCAACTGATTTACAAAACTGGGCGCAGATAAAAGACTACAATAATGACGGTGTGCCCGACCTGTTTACTTTTACAAATGGCGGTACCCGTGTTTTTAAAGGCAGCAGGCAGGGCGCTAATTTGCATTTTGACCTTGTATCGCCGCTACTACGTTACGGTTTTGGAAACATAAGCAACAATATTTATACGTTATCGGCAGATTTTCCGGTGTTTATTGATGTGAACGGCGATGGCGATTTAGATGTACTGACTTACAATATTTCGGGCACTACCATTAGCTATTACGAAAACCTGACGAAGGAAAACCCCGGTGACCCGGCCTATGCTTTCGATTCGCTGAAATACCATTTGGTAGTTGATTGCTGGGGGGCCATTAACCAGAATATTAATACCGATAGTATTGTAACCGGAATTGACACCACCTTTTGCCAGTATGGTGTTATTGGGCCTAACGGCCACGGCGGCAACCAGCGCCATGCGGGCAACAGCATTTATGCTTTTATTGATCCGGTATATAATGTGGTGGACCTGCTGAATGGCAATGTGGGTTATAGTGATTTATTTTTACTGCGCAACTGCGGATCGAGGGAATGGGCACATATTTGCAAGTGGGATTCGTTATTCCCCACCTGCGGCAGATATATGGATATACCTACGTACCCGGGTGGTTATGGGGTAAATGTGAATGGAGATAACCTGGAGGATGTGCTGGTGGCGCCTAATAATGCCGCCCCTTTTTATGCCAGCGGCCTTGGCAATAATGTAAAAAACCTACTGTACTTTAAAAACCTGGGCGATACCGTTTGCTGGTACGAATACCAGAATGATTCTTTTATTGTTCACCACATGCTGGATTTTGGCAGCGGCTCGCGCGGTGTGTTTTATGATTTTAACGGTGACGGGCTTACAGATATAGTAACCGGCAGCTATGGTTACTACGATGCTACTGCGCCGCATAATTTTAAATCAACCCTGGCTTATTACCAAAATACGGGGACAGTTACCAACCCTGCTTTTACCGAAGTAACGGTTGATTATGACAGTTTCAGCCGCTATGGTTTGCTGGCCATGAGCCCGACCTTTGGCGACCTGGACGGCGATGGGCACGATGATTTAATAGTGGGTGACGCGTATGGGTACCTTTATTTCTTTAAAAATACGGCTAGCAGCGGCTCTTCTTTCCCGGCTATGACGGCCCAGCACTACCAGGGGCTTTATGTGGGCAGTTATGCCGCGCCGCTTGTTTACGATGTGGACAGCGATGGGCTGAACGACCTAGTGGTGGGCAGCGGCAACGGGCGGGTATATTATTTCCACAATTTTGGGACAAGCACCAACCCGATGTACAGCAACGATTCGGTGAATGCCAATTTTGGCAATATTACCTGCCCCGGCGGCGCCTTTAACTATTGCCCTGAGGCGCCTTTTATAACGCACGACAGCCTTGGCAACAAAGTATTGTTATGCGGCAATTTAACCGGCAAGGTTTATGAATATGCCATTAACCCCGCTAAACTTGACAGTGGCACATTTGATTTAATAAGCAACAATTTTATAGGGCAACAGGTGGGTGGTTCGGCCACTATTTCGATTGCCGATTTGAACCATGACGGGAAAATGGAATACCTGCTGGGCAACCAGGCGGGCGGCTTGTTATTATTTTCAGATTCGGTATGGGATGCCAGCACCAACCCCGTTGCCGTTACGGAAACACGACCCGAAAATATGCTGAGCATATACCCTAACCCGGCCGACGGCTATTTTATTTGCAGTTTACCCATAACACTTAACCATCCTGAAATTACTGTGTATAATTTGCTGGGGGCTAAAATTGAATTGCCGGTTCAACAGGGCGGGGCATCGTTTAAGTTTAATTCCGCCGGGCTTAGCGATGGGTTCTACCTTATAAGGATTGTGGATAATGGCAAAGTATGGAGCGGAAAGGTGATGATAGATAAGTAAATTAACGCCCTAAATATTTGATTTGAAAATTCACCGCAACCTTGCTTTAGCCGTAATTGATGGTTTAAAAAATGTATTGCTACAGGGTCGGCAGGCCGATGATACAGTGGAAGGGCTTTTACAAAACAATAAAAGCTGGGGCGCCCGAGACAGGAACTTTATTGCATCGCACATTTATGGTATTATACGCTACAAAAGGCTGTACGAGTTTTGTGTTGAGCAACCTTTGCTAAACGAAAAGGCGCTTTGGCTTGCGCTGGGTACAAGGCTATTTGCGGAAGACTACACTTTACCAGCATGGGCGGAATTTGAAGGGATAGATGCAGCACATTTGCGGCAGCGGTATGAAGAAGCACAGGGGTCAAGAAAGATAAGAGAGTCGGTACCCGACTGGCTGGACGAAATGGGAGAGAAGCAGCTTAACGATAAATGGGAAAAGGAACTTGCTGCCCTAAACCTGCCCGCCCGCCTGAGCATACGGGTAAATACCCTGAAAACCAGTAAAGCCATAGTGGAAGATTTGTTTAAAGAAGCTGGTATTGCATTTAGCGGGCAGGGCGATGCACCGGATGCACTGGTGCTGGCCTCGCGGAAAAATTTTACCAATAACCGCGCCTACCGCAACGGGTTGTTTGAAGTGCAGGATGTTTCATCGCAACTGGTGGCCCCCATGCTGGAGGTAGAGCCGGGCATGAATGTAATTGACGGCTGTGCAGGCGCGGGCGGCAAAACCCTGCATATAGCCGCTTTGATGCGGGACGAGGGCGAAATATTGGCCATAGATGTAAGCCAGAAAAAACTGGATGAGTTACAACGCCGTGCCATACGTGCCGGTTGCCACATTGTGGTGCCAAAAACAGCGGAAGAACTTACACGAACTTTGCGGACAAGATTATACAACTCGGCTGACCGTATTTTGTTAGATGTGCCCTGCTCGGGCCTTGGTGTTTTGCGCCGTAAACCTGATGCGAAGTGGACTTTAACACCGGGTTTTATTGACGGGATTGTGAAAACGCAGGCAGGTATTTTAGACGAATATGCCCCTATGCTAAAGGCAGACGGCATAATGGTTTACAGCACATGCAGCATATTACCGGTTGAGAACCAGGAACAGGTGCGTGCTTTTATTGAAAGGCAAAAAGGAAGCTACGAATTGCTGGAAGAAAAAATTATATCGGCTGCCGAAACCGGGTTCGACGGATTTTATATAGCGAAAATGGCCCGGGTAAAGTAATCGTTACTTTCCGATAGTAAAAGCCCCCTCGGTTATAGTGTTCCCATCATCATCGGTAATTTTTACCTGGTATTCGCCTTTTTTAGTCATAACAAGATTATTGCGCACACAGGTATCGCCGGGTTTGTAAGAAATGATTTCATCTTCAAAAACCGGTTTGGTGGTATCGCCATTCCGGTAAACATGGATTAATATCTTTTTGTATTTGGGTGGGTCGGTAAAAATAATCAAAGCAAAAAAGCTGACTTGCCCATTATTGAGTTTCCAGGTAGTTGATTCCTGTTTGGGCTTGCATTTGCCATCATGCTGGTCAACATCGTTAGCAAAAACAAGTTTTTGTGCGGAGGCAGAGGCAATACCTGCCATGATAAAGGCAAGGCAAATAAGTAGTTTTTTGTAGTTCATAGTGTAAGGGCAATAAATTTTTAACTGAGAAAAAATATCCCCAGCGGCTTAAGGTGAGTAAAGCAATGATAAGAAGAATTATTTAAAACAGATATGAATAACTCTCTGTTAAGTTTTGGACGGTTTATTGGCTGTTAGGGTGCGGTTGGTTATTTTGCGCGCTTAACCATACCGTTCAGCATGAAAAAATATTTTGCCTTTGCAGCCCTGCTATTGTTTTTGTTTATGGCGGGCTGTATAGCCTCGCACAAAACGGCAGACAGTGTTTACCACAGCAGTTACGATGATACCTCGCTTTTGGTAAAAGAAGGGCCGATGCTGCTGCCTTATAACCGGTTTATTGACGGGGCAGGCAGTGTGGTTCACTTTGGCGATGGCAACCTTGAAAACCACAGCCTTGATTGTGTTTTACTGCCCGATGGCAAAACACTGGCTGTTGAAGGCCGCTTTGGTATTACCTTTATTGATGTGACTACTAAAAAAGTGGTGTTTGAATTGGAAAATGGCGGCAAGGGCAAACACAAAAA
>DASZPC010000246.1:0-3251 GCA_035550455.1 Chitinophagales bacterium
CTGCGTGCCGGTAGGGTTCGATACATTGGTTATATGATGGTATGCATTATAAAGCATGGGCCTTATCAAATGGTTCATACCCGAGTCAACACCCACAAATACAGTAGCCGTTGTTTGTTTAATCACATTCACTTTTACCAAAAGCGTGCCACTTTGGCTCACCAAAAATTTTCCCGGTTCAAACCATAGCTCCAATGGGCGGCCATAGCTTTTACAAAACTCGTTGAACGCACCGGTTAGCTTGCTGCCCAGCGCATTTACATCGGTAAAATAATCATCGGGTTTATACGGCACTTTAAAGCCGCTGCCAAAATCAATAAACTCAAGGTCGGGGAAATGGTTGGTTACCTCAAACAAAATATCGGCAGCGCGCAAAAACACATCAATATCCAGTATATCGCTGCCCGTGTGCATGTGCAGCCCGTTCACACGTATTTTTTCGCTTTTAATAATGCGTTCCACATGGCGCATCTGGTAAATAGAAATACCAAATTTTGAATCAATATGCCCGGTGGAAATATTGATATTGCCTCCCGCCATTACATGGGGGTTAATGCGTATGCACACCGGCACGCTGTTGCCAAACTTATGCCCGAATTGTTCCAGTATCGAAATATTATCAATATTCACCTGCACGCCTTCCTTCACTGCCAGTTCAATTTCCTCCATCGAAACACAGTTGGGCGTGTAAATAATATCCTTCGGGTCGAAACCCGCCTTTATACCGGTCCATACTTCCTGTATCGAAACAGTATCGAGCCCCGCGCCCAGGCTTTTAAAATACTTCAGCACATTAATATTGTTCAGTGCTTTGCAGGCAAACTTAATTTTGGTGTTGGCGCCGCTTAAAGCATTCTTCAATTGGTTATACTGCCTTTCCATAATGGCCGTATCGTACACATATAGCGGGGTGCCGTAGCGCTCGCATAGTTCGCTTACCGCTATGCCGCCTATGGTGTAAACCCCGTTTTCTAGCTGAATCATTGTATTTGCGTTATTTATAAGGATTGCAAAAATAACCGCCAGCCCCAAATTAGCTAACCCTGCGCGTTAATAAGATAAAAAAGGGGGATTCGATATATTAAATATTGTCATTGCGATCCCAATCCATACTTAATAAGCATTAGAAAATCGGGAGGCGCAATCTTCCGCTTTGTCTTTTTAGCCAGTACCCAGGTAAAGACATAATTAAAGATTGCCACGGCTGATGTTCTCCCATTATCATTGGTATCAGTCTGGCAATGGCAGCTTTATTATTTTTAATACCACAAACCGCTATTCAATCCTGAAATCGCCGTGCCCCGAGTAATACAGCGAATCGGTGGCAGTATAAAAGGCAAAATACAGACGGTAATTATTGCCTGCCTTAAAAGCACTGTTGCCCTTAAAATTAAAACCCACTGTCATTTTGCCGCCCACCAGCCGGTAAGCATTGTAATAAATAACCTCGTTGCTAAGATTTATGCAAACCACCTTTAGCTTACACTGCCGCGTAGTGTTTATATTCCATATAAACAGGCCGTCCGATGGGTTCGGGCAGGGCGGGTTAAGGGTTATGGTGCCGGCCATCGAATCGGTTACAAATAAATCATCGCTGAAAATAAGCCGGGCGGTATCGCGGGTGCGGTTCAGCACATCGTTTTTCCAGGCTGTTGAATCAATGGGGCCGGTTATGCTACAATCATTATCGGTGCTGGTGTATTTCGAAAAATCAAGCACTTCCACCACATCTTTCTTACAGGATGAAAAGAAAAGAAGCCCCGTAAAAACAACAATAATAACAGCTGTAACAGCGCGTTTCATTGGCTTTAATAACTGGCCGTTTTAACCGGGGCATCGTGGTGCTTTACAAAGCCGCCGGTATTAACCGCCAGGGTAAAATAATTTAGGGTTTGCCCCTGTGCCATAGGCTGAAAACCATACGTAAAATCAAACTGCTTAATGTGTATGCCCAAACCGAAAGATATACCCGGTATTCCCAGTTTTGTGGTAAGCCGCAGTTCTTGCTGGCGCAGGTGGTTATAGGCTATATCCAGCCGCACCACTTTTTTAATATTTATCTCGGCCCCTACAATAACGTGCCTGAAAAGTTTATCGGCTATATAATTCTTGCTTTTGGTAGTGGTTGAATCCTGGAAAAGGTTGCTCTGCACATCATCGGCCGGGTTATCGTAGCGTATGTCCCAGGTGTACAGGTGGTGAAAGGTAAAATGCAGCTTAATGGGCACATGCTTAAAACCCACAGCCAGCGCGGCCTGCAAATCAAAAGGGATAGGCTCGCGCACGCCTTTGTTATAAGGTTTCAACTCGCCGCCAATGTTGCGCGCCACTATGCTGGCAGTAATTAAATGCGCGGTATCGTTTACAGTGGCGGCAATATCGGCTGCCATGCCCACCGAGCTCCACGTAGCCAGTTGCGAGTAAATAAATTTAAAATTAGCCCCCGCCGAAAACAACCTGCCAAAATGGTAGCCATAACCGGCATAAGCGTTCATTTCTCCTGCTGTAAAACTACCAATTACATTGGCCTCCTCATCCGTTTCCTTAAACTTGCCATAGGCTATGTATTGCAGCCCGAACCCAAACGTGCCGGGCAGCTTTTTAAAACCGGTGGCATAAGCCGCATTGCCAAAATTAATGCCCCCGGGGTACACCGTAGTGCCCACCATAAACTGCTTATCCATTTGCGGGTTCAGCGTGGCGGGGTTGGCCAGTTGCATACTCAGGTCGTAATCAACGGTGGTAATATTAATACCCCCCAGCGCCGTAACCCGCGCCGAGGGCGAGAGCGACAGAAAATCGTACGTGCGGGTGCCGCCTATTTGGGCAAAAGCGCCTGCCGTAACAATTACTAAAAGGGTAAATAATACCGTCCGTTTCAAAGGCCTTGTATTTCGGTGCTAATTAACGCAATGAATTGCATATTATTTCAACAGGATGAGAGTTAATCCCATTCAACCAATAGTTTTCACCTCTTCATACCCCGGCACAGCATCCAGCAACCTAATACCGCCTTTAAGGGCACAGCAAAAATTATGTGTGCCGTTGCTTACCCAAAGGTAATCGGCATCAAGGGTTTGGTTATACCGCGCTATCTGCTCAAATACCTTTTCGTTCAAAGGCTCTTCGGGGGCTTTGCACTCCACCAGCAGCACGGGCTTACCTGTATTATTAAACACTACCACATCAAAGCGCTTGCGCAGGCCGTTTAGTTCAAGGCCGCGTTCAACAGCAATTAAACCCGGCGGGTA
>DASZPC010000247.1:0-3042 GCA_035550455.1 Chitinophagales bacterium
GGGGTGCCTTTTGCCACTGTTGCTATAGTTGATGCCAAAGGGGTAGCCACCGGGCGGGGCACTGCTACGGATTTTGATGGTAACTACTCCATTAAGCCGCTTACACCCGGCAAATACAACCTGCGTGTATCGTATGTGGGCTATGCTGCCCAGCTAATTGAAGGGGTGGTGGTAAATGCCGATAAGTCAACCTTTTTGGATGTAAAGCTGAAAACAGCTACCAGTGACCTAAAGGCGGTGGAAATTGTATCGTATAAGGTGCCATTGATTGACCCGGGTAAAACCTCCTCTCAAAACACGGTTACATCGGAAGAAATTGCCAGTATGGCCACCAAAAACATTTCGGATATAGCAGCCACTACGGCCGGTGTTTTCCAGGGCGACCAGGGCGGTGGCATTAATATTAAAGGTGGCCGTGATGACGCCACTCAGTACTATGTTGATGGTGTGAAAGTTACCGGTGTGCCTACTATACCCGCTACCTCAATTGAGCAGTTGGAAGTTATTACCGGTGGCATACCTGCCAAATACGGCGACGTAGTGGGCGGTATCGTAAATATTACCTCAAAAGGCCCTGCCAGCGAATGGCACGGCGGCGCCGAAGTACAAACCACTCAGGGGCTTGATGCTTATGGCTATAACCTGGTTAACGCCAACGTTACCGGCCCTATTTGGAAGAGCAAGAAAACCCAAAAAACAATTATGGGCCTTTTTGCCGCTTTTGAATACGTGCACCAAAAAGACCCTAACCCTTCGGCGGTGGGTATATGGCAGGTAAAACAAAACATGCTTGACTCGCTGCGCCAGTACCCGCTTATTAAAACTGCCCAGGGCTTTAACCTGCGTGCAGCTGAGGTTACTTATGCTGATATGTATAAAACCCAGGTAAAGCCGAATACCCAGCAAACTGATTATCGCGGCAATGCCCGTTTGGATATACGTCCGGCCGATAACTTTACCCTTACTTTTGGTGGTTCGGTTTCCTACGAGCAATACAAGAGTTGGGTAGAGCAGTATACCTTATTTAATTACGATAATAACCCTCCTTATAATACGCTCGATTGGCGCGTTTACGGCAGGTTTACCCATAATATACAAGGTAAACAAGCCGAAGAAGAGGAAAAAGAAGGCAAAAAGAAAAAGGCCTCGGCTTTCCAAAATGCTTACTATTCGGTGCAGGTTGACTATGAAAAGTATGTAACCAAATTTGAAGGGGCAGGCGGTTTTAATCCGTTTAACTACGGTTATATTGGTAAATTCAATACCAAAACATCGCCTGTATTTGCTTTCGATACCCTGTTGGTAGGCAACCAAATTCTGCAAGGGTGGAAACAAGTAGGCGTTCAGGATACTGCTGTGGTATTTACCCCGGCTAACATCAACCCCAATTCAACCAACTATACTACTGAATACTACAACCTGCTGGGTGCACAACAAAATGCCGACGGCAGCTACGAGGTATATGGCGATAACAATACCAACTATACTTCAAACCTGTTTGAAATTCAGGCTAACCAGGGCCTTATTAACGGCCAGCGTTCAAACATAGTAGATAATATATGGTATAACACCGGCCGTGCTTATAATGGTTATGGTTATTCTGACCCTAACAATGCCGCTGCCGGTAATAACGACCAGTACCGTGTAAGGCTGGAAGGCGCATTCGACATTTTGAAGCCCGGCGCCCCAAGCCGCAACAAGCACTCGTTTGAGTTTGGTGTGGAATACGAACAGCGTATTGAAAGAAGTTACTCGGTTTCGCCACTGGGTATATGGCAGCGCGCCCGCGACCTTGTTAACCTGCAATTGACGGATTTTGACCGTAATAACCCAAGGCTTCTTATTAATGGTACTGAGTACAGTTACAACGACCCCAACAGGCCAACCTTCTACTTAACCGATACTATTTTATTTAACTATGCTTATAATGCTGCCAAGCAAAGCTGGTTTGATAAGCAGTTGCGCCAATCGTTAGGCATGTCTGCCGATAACGTAACCCTTTTGGATGTTGACCAGTTGACCCCTGACCAGTTGAACATTAAAATGTTTTCGCCCGATGATTTGTTGAAGGATGGTGCAGCATTGGTTTCGTACCGCGGTTACGACCCTTATGGAAATGTGCTTACCACGCAGCCTTCGTTCAACGATTTCTTTACCAAGAAAGATGCGAACGGAAACATGATACGTGCCATTCCGGCGTACCGCCCTATTTATACGGCAGCTTATATATCTGACCGTTTCTATTTTAAAGACCTTACCTTTAACATAGGTGTGCGTTTTGACCGCTTTGATGCTAACCAGTCGGTACTTAAAGACCCTTACTCTTTATATCCTATTTATACAGCCGGCGAGGTTACATCGGTAGGCAATACTGCTGTTACACACCCTGCCGATATTGGCAGCGACTACTATGTGTATGTTGATAACACCAAAGCACCTACAGCAGTGGTGGGTTACCGTAGCGGCAGTACCTGGTACGACCGGTATGGCAATGAACTGAGCAATGGTATTGCTGTGGCGCAGGCTTCAACCACTGGTACTATTCAGCCTTACCTTAAAAACTCTAACGAGGATATTAAAGTGGCCAGCACTTTTGACCCTAACGGAAGCTTTACCACCTATAAACCCGAGTTGATTGTAATGCCGCGCTTACAGTTTTCGTTTAATATAACCGATAAGGCCTTATTCTTTGCCCACTACGACATTTTGGCCCAAAGGCCTAACTCGGCGCAGGTGGCTATGGACCCCACCCAATACCTGTTTTTTGTTGATAATATAGGTACGGTACTAAATAACCCTAACCTGAAACCGCAAAAAACAATTGATTACGAATTAGGCTTTAAGCAACGTGTAAGCAACAGTGCGGCCTTTACTATTTCAGCATTCTACCGCGAGTTCCGCGACCAGATACAGGTTACCAAAGTAGTAAATGCTTACCCTAAAGATTACCTTACTTATGATAATATAGACTTTGGTACTACCAAGGGCTTTACGCTTGATTTTGATATGCGGCGCACGGCTAACTTTACCTTAAAGGCTAAC
>DASZPC010000248.1:0-3036 GCA_035550455.1 Chitinophagales bacterium
ACCGCCGGCCGCCTGGCGGTTGACGAGGAAATGATGAACGAAATTGCCCAGGTAAAGGCCAACACCAAACCCGACGAGGTATTGTTTGTGGTTGACTCTATGACCGGGCAGGATGCCGTAAACACCGCCAAAGCCTTTAACGACAGGCTTAACTTTAACGGCGTGGTGCTTACCAAGCTGGATGGCGATACACGCGGCGGTGCGGCTTTAACTATTACTTATACCGTTGGCAAGCCCATTAAATTTGTTTCAACCGGCGAGAAGGTAGATACGCTGGATGTGTTCTTCCCCGACCGGATGGCCTCGCGTATTTTGGGCATGGGCGATATCGTTTCGTTTGTTGAAAAAGCGCAGGAACAATACGATGAAAAGAAAGCCCGCGAACTGGAAGCAAAAATCCGCAAAAACCAGTTCGACTTTAACGACTTCCTGGCCCAGCTTGCCCAAATAAAAAAGATGGGCAACGTGAAAGACCTGCTGGGCATGATACCCGGCATGGGCAAAGCTGTGAAAGACATTGATATTAACGACGACTCGTTTAAAAAGGTAGAAGCCATTATACTTTCCATGACCCCGCACGAGCGCACCCACCCCGAAGTGCTTGATGGCAAACGCAAAATGCGCCTTGCCAAAGGCAGCGGCAACAGCATACAGGATGTTAACCAGTTTTTAAAGCAGTTTGAGGAAATGAAGAAGATGATGAAGAGTATGCAAAAAATGAGCAGCGCAGGAAGGCAAATCAGCAGGTTGCCGGGAAGGTAATAAGTAGATGTTAGACAATAGACACAAGACATTCGCTTTGGTTGGTGGTTTCGCCAAACAAAAAGCGTGCTACCCAAACCGCCTTGTTGATTTTTAAAACAACCGCATAATCAATCAGTTATGCGCAAAAAATGGTGTTTGCCTGAAACCTTTAGTTATTAACAGCCGTAATAAGAAGCAACCGGGATTTTTCTGCGACCCGTAAGTTGCGAACCGAACAAGCAATTTATTTAAGAACCATTTTTAAAACCTTAACCGGAGATTTTATGGCAGCACAAGAAGCCAGGGACTATTATTATGACAAAGGCCGTAGCGATTACATGAGCGGCAGGTACGACCAACCTTTTCCTAACCCTATGTTGTTGGAGTTAGACGAGTTTGAAATGCTTTGCAACAAAGCTTACAACAAAGGCTACAACGACGAGCGGGAAGGTAAAAACTACGATTCGCCTGCGATATACGAATAACACCCCCTACCATTTATCTTTACCCCATGCGTTCCAACCTCCCCCCGTTGGCGCATTTTAGCATGGCAACCTTAACCGTTATTCTTCTTATAATCAGCAAGGAATTTTTCCAGCCCGATATCAGTAAGCGGGTGGTTGAAAAGCCCCATAATGGATGAAAGCGGACAGGTGGCAATATCGGCCCCGGCCTCAGCGCATTTTACAATATGCAGCGATGAGCGGATTGAAGCTGCCAGCACCTCGGTTTCGTAGCCGTATATGCGGTATATGTGTACAATTTGTTCAATTAGCTGCACCCCGTCCCAATTGCTGTCGTCAATACGGCCAATAAACGGCGATACCATAGCCGCCCCAGCTTTTGCCGCCAGCAGGGCCTGCGCTGCGCTAAACACCAAAGTGCAATTGGTTTTAATACCATTATCGGTAAACCACTTAATGGCTTTTACGCCCTCTTTAATCATAGGCACTTTTACCACAATATTGGGGTGCAGGGCTGCCAGCTTTTTACCTTCTTCAATCATGCCTTTAAAATCGGTCGAAATCACCTCGGCGCTAACCGGGCCGTTTACAATGTTGCAAATAGTAACATAGTGCTTTAGTATATTCTCCTCTCCTTTTATGCCTTCTTTGGCCATTAGCGATGGGTTAGTGGTAACACCATCCAGTATGCCCAGTGCTTCGGCTTCTTTAATTTGTTCAATGCTGGCTGTATCAATAAAAAATTTCATAGTGTATTAGTTTGAGGGTTTCTGAATCCGTTTTTAAATAACCTTACAAAATTGAAAAGAAACGGCAACTGGCCGCAGCTTAAAAATAAACAGGTTGTGGATGGTATTTTTGCCCCGCATTAAATACAGGGCTTAGTGGGCAGTTAAAAAAAAGAAAAAAAGGGCAAGTATCTCATATCGCACCGCTACGACCGCCTGCCTTTGCTCGGTTTCCCGCCTGGAGGATTGAGCAGGAGCTGGTCGTATGAGGCTCGCCCCGGCGCGAATGTAATGCAGTTTGCGGTTTATCATAAAATATGCGCGGTAAAAATTTAATTGCAGGGGCAAATACTATAATGAAACGCTGATTATCATGATACTTATGGTTTATTTTGATAAAAACGGTTCCGCCTTTTGAATCATTTTGAATTACAAAAAACCATGTACACCAGCATGCTATAAAAACACTTCCCGACAATTATTAAAATTGATAGTTTCACAACTCAAATTTTAAAGAGTAATGGCCAATAATATAGAGTTTAACCGCAACGAAGATGCAATGAAGCTGCTACTATCTGACCTCAGGAAAACATCTGACCAGGTAAAATTAGGCGGTGGTAAAAAAGCGATTGAAAAACATAAAGAAAAAGGTAAACTAACCGCCCGAGAAAGAGTAGAGTTGCTGCTGGATAAGGGCAAACCGGTGCTGGAGGTGGGCGAAATGGCAGGTTACGGCATGTACGAGGAACAAGGGGGTTGCCCATCGGGCGGCGTGGTGGTGGTGCTGGGCTACATAAAGGGCAGGCTATGCTGCGTGGTGGCTAACGATGCCACGGTGAAGGCCGGGGCGTGGTTCCCCATTACCGCTAAAAAGAACCTCCGCGCGCAGGAGATTGCTATTGAGAACCGCATCCCAATTATTTATTTAGTGGATAGCGCGGGTGCTTTTTTGCCCATGCAGGACGAGGTGTTTCCGGATAAAGAAAACTTTGGCCGCATTTTTTACAACAACTCTATTATGAGCGCTATGGGCATAACCCAAATTGCCGCCATTATGGGCAGTTGTGTAGCCGGTGGGGCTTACCTGCCCATATTAAGCG
>DASZPC010000249.1:0-4839 GCA_035550455.1 Chitinophagales bacterium
GGTATATGAATAGGATCTTCCGCGATAATGAACTAAACCATCAAATGGCCGATGAAGGCTACGTGGTGGTTAACGTGCTTGATAGCGAAGCGGTGCAGCAACTGCTTGCCATTCACAAAAACACCGACCCCGTTTACGAAAAAGGCTTTTACACCTCGCACATGAAACGCGATGTAAATTACCGATCAGCTATCCACCGGCAGGTAAGTAAAATCCTTGCCCCAAAAGTTTTAAGTTACCTGGAAAACTATAAAGACATTTACGGGTATTTTTTGGTAAAGCAGCCCGGCGAGGGCAGCGAGTTTCGCGTACATCAAGACTGGGCTGTGGTAGATGAGTCAAAGTACATTGGCCTTACTGCGTGGTGCGCTTTGGTGGATACCAACCTTGCCAATGGCTGCCTGCACATTGTAAAACGCAGCCACCTGTTTTTTAATAACCTGCGTGGCACCGGTGTTGAGTTTCCCTACTCCGAAATACGCGAAGAAATTGAATCTTCTACCGAAATGCTACCGGTACCCATTAAAGCCGGGCAGGCCGTAATTTTCGACCACCGCCTGGTACACTATTCCCCGGCAAACAATTCAACTACCAACCGTATAGTTGCCGGGCTTGTGGCCATACCCGAAAATGCACCGGTAGTACATTACTATCGTGGCACTGCACCCGATGAGTTAAACGTATATGAAGAAAGCGAAGACTTTTTAATAAAATTCGGTTATGGCGATTCAGTGGCAGAACTTAACCTTTCGCACTCGCTAAACTACCCCCATCATAAAATTACGTTGCAGGAATGGAAAACGATATACGAAACACACAACCCATAACGCAACGACACACCGGGCTGTTAAACAACCAGCAGTTCGATAAAGAGTTTGCTGAGAAGGGGTATTTGGTAATAGACTTTTTGAGCCCGGTTGAGGTAGAAGCCTGCCGTGCCTTGTTTAACGAACTCGACCCGCACGTAGAAAGCGCGTTTTATTCTTCTATTGATAGTACCGACCTTACTTACCGCGAAAAAGTACACCACAAACTGGAAGAACTGCTTCAACCCAAAGTGGACAAACTCTTTAACCAAATGAAAGTATTGGTTTACACATTTATTGTAAAAAGGCCCGGTGAGAAATCAATGGTTAACCTGCATCTTGATGATATTCACACCAATCAGGAGAAGTTTACAGCCATCAATTTTTGGTTTCCTTTAATTGATACAAACATACAAAACGGCTGCCTGCATGTTTTACCGTATAGCCACAAGTTGCCCTATGTGCAAAGGGCTTTCGGCCTCGATTTCAGGTACAACTATATCTGGAACGACATCGCCCCGCTCATGAAACCAATTTTTTCTACCGCCGGCCAGGCAATCATTTATAACGACCGGCTTATCCACTCCTCTCCCGCTAACTTATCGGGCGCAATCCGCCCCGCTGTTGTTTTCGGTCTAATCCCGGAAGAAGCGCCTATGGAAGCTGCCATTAAGCACAAAGACCTGAATACCGATGAAATTGAGTACTTTAGTGTTGACAGGGACTTTTGGCTCGAATTCGGCAAGCTTGATAACGCAGGCAGCAAATACAAATCTCTTGCAGTTGAAAAAATAGTGGAGCCTGATTTAAGCTTTCAACAGTTTATGTCTTACTTAAAATAACCCGTTATGCGCAAAGTATTAAGAGACCCTGAATTACAGGAACAGTTCAATCGTGATGGTTATGTAGTGGTGCCATTCCTTACACCCGAAGATATTCAAAAGATTAAAGCAGTGTACGATGAGTTCAGCAACCCCAGTATGGATAATGCGTTTTACATTTCCATTATGAGCCGAGATGCCGAATACCGAAAACAAATCCACCAGCGCATCAGCGAAATAGTTTGGCCACGCGCCAATTATTACCTTGATGATTACCGGTTCATTAATTGTAGCTTTGCCGTTAAGCGTGCCGGTATGGGGGCGCAAAGCGAATTCGATATTCACTCGGGCATTACCTTTACCGATGAAAAGAAATTTGTATCAATAACCATCTGGAGCCCGCTGCAGGATGTAGGCCTTGAAAATGGCTGCATGTATGCACTAAAAGGCTCACACAAATTGTACAGCGAACCACGCAAATCGCCCGCCTTTAAATCACCTTTCAGGAATATTAAAGAATACCTGAAAAACAAATACATTACTTATTTGCCCATGAAAGCAGGCGAAGGTTTCCTTTTCGATCATCGTTTAATACATGGTTCACCCCCAAACAATACCAACCAGGTGCGCATTGCCACCCTTAATGCCCTTACACCTAAAGAATCGCCTATACTGCTTTATACCAATGTAACACCCGATTTGGAAGATGGCAACCTGAAAGTATATGAGTTTAAAAAAGATAACTACTATATGCTTGATGTGGCCACTACCGAGCCCGATGTGCCCGAAGTGGAACTGGTTGGTTATGATAAGGAAATTGTAGTAGACTGGACACCGGAAAGTTTTGACCAGATGTATAAAGAATCGTATTTACAGGAGGGATAGTATGATAAACAGCCAGGAAGAAACGGCAATCAGCGTTAGGCACCTTACTAAAAAATTTAAACCCAAATACGCTTATGCATATCCGGGCCTTAAAGGCAGAAAAAACGGGCACAATGGGTTTGAAGGCGAAATGCCCGGCATATCATCATTATTAGCTGTAAACGATGTTAGCTTTGATGTAAAGCGTGGCGAAAGCGTAGGCATTATAGGTAAAAACGGTTCAGGCAAAAGTACGCTGCTCCGCATGCTCAGCGGCATTATACAGCCCACCGGTGGTGAAATACGCATTAACGGCGCCGTTACTTCCATCCTTGATATCGGTACTGGTTTTCACCCCGATTTAACAGGCAGGGAAAACTTTAACCTTATTGCCGATTTGTATAGCGTACCTGATAGCAGGGTAAAGGAAATTTATCAGCAGGTAGAAACGTTTTCCGAAATCAGTCAGTTTATGGATGTGCCCGTAAAGTATTACTCAAATGGCATGTTTTTAAGGCTGGCTTTTTCTGTCAGCGCCCATATAAACTCCGATATTATATTGATAGACGAGGTGCTTTCAGTAGGTGATGCTAATTTTAAAATACGCAGTTTTCAAAAAATACGCGACCTCATTAACGAAGGTAAAACAGTAATTATAGTTAGTCATGATATAGGTTCAATTAATGAACTATGCGATTCGGTTTTAATTATGGACCACGGCAAAATGCTGGGATACGGTAACCGTAACGATATGGTTGATAGTTACATTGAAACCATTGTTAGCGAAACACGCGCCTACTATGTAGGCAGTGAATCGGAGGGAAAAACCGAAGAGTTACAACCACCAACGGTAGTTGAAGAAAAGAAACCCGAAGAATCGGAAATACCCCTGGTAGAGGAACCGTTTGCTGCTGAAGAAGAATTACAGTCTGTTGAGCCACAGGAAGAACAACCGGCAGAACCTGTAGGGGTAAAAAAAGAAGAAATACCGGTAGAAAAAGTGCTGTCGCTAGTTATACATGAGAAAAAGCCAGAGCCGGAAAAAACATTATTAGAATCAACATTACACCTTAGCAAATACAGTTGGCGCCGCGAACACGAAGGTCATAAAAACGACAAGATTGAACTTGATGGTATAATTATCTCCTCCTGGAAAAACGATAAAGAAGACCGAAAAGACTGCATTTATACCGATGAACCAATAGAAGTTACAATAGAGTACGAAAAGAGAACCGCAGATTATGTAAGACTGGCAGTGGTATTCAATCAATTGCTAAATGTACCCGTTTTCTTTACCTCGCCGGTTAGAGCTGCAAAAAAAATTGAAGGGGCAGGAAGCGAACCCCCCGGAAAATATACTGCCCGTTGCATGGTCCCCCGCGATTTTTTGAATGCCGGCATTTATACTCTTGATGTTTTCTTTACTGACGAAAAAGGAAAACGTGTTGCCCTATATGCTAAAATCATAAGCTTCAGGATTGAATTGCCCGTTTCTTACAAAGATCTGGCCGACCCGCAAAATTATATTGGCAATTTCCCTGGTGCATTAATTCCGCTAATGGAATGGAAAGTAAAAAAATCACAATAGCATTCTTTAAAACGGATACATTTTGAGCAACAAGCAATTCTCATCGCTGTTTATAGTTGGCTCGGGGCAAATTGGCTCAAAGTTTTTCAGCGCGCTTTTCTCAAAATTCTTTCCCGGTATTCTTGCGCTGCACGAACCCGCACCTAATCTTTTACAATTAGGCATTAATAAATACCGGCAGGGCTTAACCACGCAGCAGGTAATTGATGCTGTTGCCCAACAGCGCCAATGGGTAGCCGGGCTAATGCGGCAGGAAGGTAAAAGTATTTACCTTGAATCGAACGGCATGTTATGGCTTACGGTTCCCGAATTAACAAAGGTGTTTCCCAATAACCGGGTATTATACATTGTGCGCAATCCCATTGATTTTGTGGTTTCGGCAGGCAACCGGGTTATGCCCGATGGTACTTATTTCTACGCACCGCCTAACCGCGATTTTTATTTAACCCCTGCAGATTTACGTGATACTGAAATACAGGAACTCTGGCCGGGTTTTTCGCGCCATGATAAAATTGCCTGGTACTGGCTAAAATGCAACGAATACCTGTTTGAAGAATACACAACAGGCACAGAAATGATGATGGTGCGCTTTGAGGATTTGTTTTATGCGGCCACAAAAACTGAAATGTTGAAGGCCGTTGTCGCTTTTTTCGGACTGGACTATCAACTAAATGATGCAGAGGTGCAAGCGTTTTTCAATACCCGGGTTAACGAAACCACCAAACAAAGCGGACAGGCAGAACCGCCAGTTATAAACCCG
>DASZPC010000250.1:0-5720 GCA_035550455.1 Chitinophagales bacterium
TAACCGGGCCGCGAAACTATCGGGGCCTAATGCGGTGAAAACTGGCAACAAACTACTCCTTCACAAACTTTTGCTGGTTTAAAAAGTACAGGCCTTTGGGCAGGGCGGCTATGTTTATAGCCTGTGTGCCGCCGGTGGTAGTGCCGCGCATCAGCTCCTGCCCTACCAGGTTGGTTACAACATAAGGCTTGCCAGGTTCGGCGTTTTCAATGTATATGTTATTGATAGCCGGGTTGGGGTACATATCTATTACACTAGCCGTTGGGGCCACCACGCTGCTAACTGTAGTTGAAAATTCCTGCACCAGGCACTCGGGGTACTCGCCGGTGGTGGCGCTGTCAAAACTTAGCATAATGGTGTAGGCGCCGGTGGCGGTGTCAACACTTACCAGTGCGCCCTGGCCATAAGTACCTCCATCTACAGTAGAAAACATGAGCTTGCCATTAATAATTGAAGGGTTGCGTGTAGGGGTTAAACCGGTATTGGCATCCAGGTAGGCAAAAAAGTATACAAGGCCGGTGTTAAGGTTATAACGCAATATGCCCGATTCAGACACGCCGTACAGTATTCCATTACCACCATCTACAAAGCCGCCCTGCATAATGCCAACAAACACAAGGCCCATATCGGTATAGGTGCTGGTATTTACATCGTAGTTAAACATTACGGTGCTATCGGCATAAGGGTTGGAGTACACCCCGTAAATTTTTCCATCGGAAGCCTGTATAAGCGATTGGTGGTAGTAAGAACCAAAGGTAGGCGCAAAGGTGCTTATTTTAGTATAGGTATTGGTGGCAGGGTCGAAACTGAAAAACGAGCCTTTGCCATTAGGGTTTTGGTACGGAATGCCGCTAACGCCATACAACTTGCCATCGGAGGCGGCCAATAAATCAATGCGCGAAGAGGCATCGGTGCTGTCGAAATCGTGTACATCATAGTAGGCATCGGTGGCGGGGTCAATCATATAAATAGTGCCATTGCCCCGGTGGCCGCCATACGATGCAATACCGTATAACTTGCCATTGGCAGCTTTTACAATACCGGCGTATGGTATATCGCCCGAATCGGGCACAGTGGCAAAGTCGTAAATTTTAGTTACCTCGTTGGTGGTGGGGTCCAGCTTGCAAACGGTACAGCTGCCCTGGTCGCCGCCCAGTTGGCACACTATATATATTTTGCCGTTATTGGCCTGGGCCATACTGCCCGATGGGGTGGCGCCTTTAACCGAGTCGAAAGAATAAACGGTTTGAAAACCGGTGCCATCGGGGTTGCCGCGCACTATGGTGCCGAAGCCATAAGCACCGCCACTGGCAGTAGATCCCCATAAATAATTGGTTTGGGCCTGTGTATTAAAAAAACACAACAGGGAAAGTGTAAAGCTTAAGTAAATAGTTTTTTTCATGGCGCCAGTGGTTTTGGGTGTAAGTGTTGTAATGATATAAAAGTAACTAAGTATAATGAAACCACCTCATTTTTTATGAGGATTATATTTTAAGCCCATTTTAAGTGTGCCATTACCCAAATGATAGTTTTCTAATCCTGTTTGAATATGTAATAAGTTTAAATTTTAAACAGGCATTATCTTATTGGAAGAATATTTTTGTTTTAAACCTACCGCCTTAAGGCCAGTGGGCGTATTTTATATTTACCCATAACAACAATTACAAATTTATATGCGCAAAATTTATGTTACTACATTAATAGTGTTAGGCCTTTTTACGTACGGCCAGGCACAAACCTGGGGGGCGAGTTGGGCGGCCTTAATGTACTGGGCGCCAACAACGCCATAGTGGGTTTATGCAGCAATGCCCGCCGGGCATATTTATGCAGCAGGCCAGTTTACCAATGATTCATTGTACTATTATGTAGCCAAATACTCGCTGCCTGCCACCGGTATAAAAAGTACTGATGGTGTGTATGCCATGCAGGTTTACCAAAACCCTGACACCAGCCGGTTGAACCTGGTATTTGACAAGAACATAACCGGTGCGGCTATTAAGCTAACCGACATTACCGGCAAAACCCTGTTGCTGGACCTTGAAGGCCTGGCAAATGGCCTGTATTTTATAAGCCTGGATACCGGTGGTTATCAGATTACAACCAAAGTACAGAAGGTGAATTAGTAGTACCTGAAAAGCCCGAAGCCCATTGGGCTATTACCATGCTTAAACCATAAAAACATTTTCTGCCCCCCAGCCTGTACGGCACTTAAATAGCCCCGAAAACCTTACTGGCTATGTAACTAATATTGCCCAATAACGCTTTACACGGTAAGTAAAAATAGCCTTTGGATATGTAAGAAAATGACAGTTTGGGTTATGAGCGCGACAGGCAGCGTACTACTTTTACACCAGGAAATAAAAATTACTCCATTAAAACCTAAGATTATGAAAACACTCAGAAAAATTACCACAGCAGTAATACTGTTATTGGTAGTAGCTGCAGCAAGGGCCGGGTTTATACCCATAATAACCACCACCACTTCCTGCACGAGCAACGATGCCTCACTTACTTTTACCGGTTCCGGCATTGCCGGGCCGTACAGTATTGTAATAACTAACGGCCATAGCTATTACTATTTCGATTCGACCATTGTTTCGTCGGTTACAGTAAACAACCTGACAGCAGGCTCTTATAACGTTACAACTTTTGTAAGCGGCCAGTACCAAACCACCGCCACGCAACAGGTTATAACCATTGCCAACGTGGTGCAGTTACAGGCCATTGTAACCAATACCAGTTGCCCGGCTAATGCGGGTGTAGTGTCAATAATTGCCTCGAACGGAGCATTGCCTTATAGTTATTCGTGGAGCAACGGCAGCACCGCTGCCAGCATTAATAACCTGCCGGGCGGGCATTACGGTGTAACTGTTACTGATGCCAACGGCTGTACAGCAAAACTGGATACCTCAGTACTTTCCACCTCGCCGGTTATACTAAGCCTGGCCACCAGCGGGCCTGCCTGTAACCCCACGCTTACGGCCTCATCAACCGGCGGAGCCAACCCGGTTAATTATGTATGGAACACCGGCGCCACCACCGCTGCTATTACCAACCTTGTTGGCAATGCATTTTATAGTGTTACCGCTACAGATGCCAATGGTTGCAGTGCCGCGCAGGGTACCAGTATCAGCACCACCGTACTTACCATCGATTCCACCGGGTGGGTAGCTGTGGCCCCCACTAACTGCCACCCCAACGGAGGTTCGCTTTCGGCTAACGTTGCCAATGGCACTGCGCCTTACAGCTATTTATGGTCAACCGGTTCAACGGCAGCCACATTAACTAATATTCCACAGGGCGGCTATACCGTAACCGTTACCGATGCCAATAACTGCACCGGCACCAATTACTACTACCTGGGCCAACGCAATTTTCAGGCATGGATTTCGGCTATCAGTTCGCCGGCCTGTAATTCTTCCAATGGTTCGCTGCAAGGCAGCAGCAGTAACGGCACAAACCCCATAAGCTATGTATGGAGCACCGGCGCCACCACCAGCAGCATAAGCGGGCTTGCCCCCGGCAATTATCAACTTACGGTTACTGAAAGTAGCGGTTGCAGCAGTACTGCCAGTTATGCGCTCAGTTCATTACCCCTGCATATAGATAGTGTAGCCAGCAATGTTGTATTACCAACATGCAGCGGCGGTACAGGTTCAATAACAGTAGGCACAGTTAACGGTACGGCCCCTTATACTTATGTATGGAACACCGGCGCCACCACTGCCTCTATTTCGGGCATGGGCGCAGGCAGCTATATGGTTACCGTAACTGATGCTAATAATTGCACCGGTACCGGTTATTATTATCTGTATTACTTAAACAGTATAATTACATATATTAACCCGCAAAACTACCCGGATTGTGGCTCGGCTAACGGCTCCATAGCCGCTTATGCTTATTACCAGTATACACAGGGCAGCAGTTTCACCTATAATTGGTCGAACGGGGCTAGCTCACAAACCATTTCAAATCTTGCCGTAGGGCCTTACACGGTTACAGTTACCGAACCAAGCGGTTGCAGCGCCACAGCCAGCTATAGTTTAACCGGTATAGCCAACTTTAACATCAACATAACCACCACGCCCACTGCCTGCGATACAGCAGTACACAGCGGCAGCGCCACCGCCATAGTAACCGGCAGTTTTGCCCCCCCTTTGCATTACGAATGGTACACTTATGATAATAACTGGCAAACACAAGTTATTGATACCAGCCAAACATTGAACAACCTGGGCCTTTTATACTATATGTGGGTACAGGTAACCGATGGCAACGGTTGCTCAACCAGTACCTTTGACAGCGTGGCCATTTATTTAGACCCTTCATGCTTTGACCATATTACCGGCTATGCCTATTATGATGATAACAGTAATTGCAGCATGGATAACAGCGAGCATGGCTACCCATATTGCTATGTTATAGTAACCGCTGCCAACGGCAACCATTTTTATGCCAATACCGATAGTACAGGCTATTACGATATAGAAGTGCTACCCGGTACTTATACAGTACAACCACAAGTAATGGGGTATTCAACCTGCGTGGTAAACACTTGCAACTACAGTTACAGCGATACTTTTACCGCCACAGGACAGGTTTCTACGGGCAATAATTTTGCCTTTAGTACCGGCACCCCTACTTACGACCTTGTTGTACACATGGGTTATAACACCGCAATGCCCGGGCAAATACGCCAGTACTGGATTTATTATGCCAACCACGGAACCGTAGCGGTACCAAACGGGGTAATAACCTTTACGCACGACCCCAACATTACGCTTAACAGCACCAACCCGCCTTATACCTCGTACGATGTGAATACACATACCATTACCTGGAATATTGTAAACAACCTGCAGGCGGGGTCAGGTTTTGACCAACAGCACCGGATTTTTATGGATTTCCAGATACCGCAAAACCTGTCTTTAGGCACCCCGCTTACATCGGAAGATGATATAAGCCCTGTTGCCAACGATTGTAACCCGTATGATAACCACGAGTATTATGTTGACCCTGTAAGCGGGTCGCACGACCCGAACGAGAAGGAAGTATACCCGGCAGGTAATTTAAGCGCCGCTGACACTGTGCTTACTTATACCATCCGTTTCCAAAATACGGGAAATGCACCGGCTACTTTGGTGGTTGTATCCGACACGCTTTCATCGTACCTGGACCCTGCCACCGTAATACCTGGTGCGTCCAGCAACCCTTACACTTACAAGATGAGCGGCCCCGGTATTATCACTTTTACCTTTGAGCCTATATACTTAACCGACAGCGCTACTAATGTTGACAGCAGCAAGGGTTTTGTAACCTTTACTGTGCATACCAAACCCAATATTGCTTTGGGCACCCAAATTAAAAACACCGCCTATATTTATTTTGATTTGAACCCCGCCGTGGTTACCAATACTACCGTTAGCACCAGGTCTAACACCAGTGGTATTGCCACCATAGCTAACCAGGTAATGAGCGCACGCGTAATGCCTAACCCGGCACAAAGCGAAGCACGCATTGAGTTTACAGGCGCTACCGGTAAAATAGTTTTAAAAATTACCGATGAACTGGGCAATGTTATTGCGAATGGCGATGCCAACGGCAATATTTACAGGCTTGATGCCGCCAGCCTTTCGCCGGGCATTTACTTCTATACGGCTAACGATGCTGCGGGCAACCGCGCCACCGGAAGAATTTCCATAGTACGATAAAACCTTATC
>DASZPC010000251.1:0-2961 GCA_035550455.1 Chitinophagales bacterium
TTTCTTTCGATTTCCCTGTGGTTATGGGTTCCGTATTGCTGGTGGCTTTTATTTTCGTGCTCACCAATATTTTTACCGATATACTTTATTCCGTCCTCGACCCCCGGGTTACCATTAAAGCTTAATGCCATGCAGGGCCACGCAGTTTTTCTGGTGGGGTTTATGGGGGCTGGCAAAACCACCTTTGGTAAAAAGCTGTCCAATCTGCTCGGTTATACTTTTACCGACCTTGACGCCCAAACCTGTGCCGCCTGTAAATTTGAAACCGTAAAAGCTTTGGTGGAAGAAAGGGGCATTGCCTTTTTCCGCGAGGCTGAACGCGATACCCTACGCAACTTAAATCTGGATAGGGTGGTAGTAGCCACCGGTGGGGGGGCGCCATGCTTTTTTGATAATATGGCCTGGATGAAACAAAACGGAACGGTGGTTTACCTTTCGGTTAACGAAGGGGTGCTGTATAGCCGCTTAAGCACAACTAATCTGGAAGAGCGCCCTTTACTGAAAGGGTTAAACGAAACGGGCCTTAAAAATTATATCCACCAAACCTTACAGGAACGCCTGCCGTTTTACGGGCAGGCGCATATTGTTTTCAGTCCTGTTGATGGTAAACCCGAAACCCTTGTTCAGCAGCTAAAAGCCGCCTGGGCCTCTTTATAAATGGGCGTAAACATCAACCGGCACAGTGTGTAGCCATTCAAAAATATCCTCGGCCTTGCCCGATTTAATCGAGGTAAGCCTTGCTTTCAGTTTATTCGATATTTCGCGTTCTTCTTCCGAAGGCAACTCGTAAGTTTCGCCTTTGTAGTGAAACTCGCCTATGTGCGATAACACGGCAGCCGTTCCTGAGCCAAACATATCTTCCAGTTTGCCTTCGTGGTAGGCATTTATTAGCTCGTCAATAGCAATATCGCGCTCCTGTATTACATAGCCTTCGTTTTCGGCAAGGCGTAAAATACTGTCGCGGGTTATACCGTCAAGTATCGTCCCCTGGTCAAGCGATGGGGTAATCAGCACGCCATCTATTACCACAAAAATGTTCATGGTGCCTATTTCCTGCAGGTAGCGGTGGTGTATGCCGTCAAGCCACAAAATCTGGTCGTAGCCCATTTTGCGTATCTCGCGGGTAGGCATCATTACAGCGCCATAATTGCCTGCGCACTTGGCATAGCCAACACCGCCCGGAAAAGCCCTTACATACTTATCGTGTATAAACACCTTTACCGGTTTGCTGTAATAAGCGCCAACCGGGCCTGTAAAAATCATAAACTTAAACCGCTCGGCCGGTTTAATGCCCATATACTCCTCGGCTGCAAACATATACGGCCTTATGTACAAGGATGAATTTGGGGTATCGGGTATCCATTGCCTGTCAAGCACTACCAGTTTTTCCACCGCTTGCATAAACAGGTCTTCTGGTACTTCCGGCATCGCCATCCTGTCGGCCGATATATTAAACCGATTCAGGTTTTTAAGCGGCCTGAAAATAATCGGGTTGCCATCGGCGTCCTTCTCTGCCTTCATCCCTTCAAAAATACTTTGCCCATAGTGCAACGATGATAGGGCGGGGTGTATTTCAAAAGGGCCAAAGGGCACAATGCGGGCATTCTTCCATTCACCATCCTCATATTCAGCTATAAACATGTGGTCCGAAAAATGCTTACCAAAGGGCAGGTTATTAAAATCCACTTCACTTACCCTGGATTTCCTGGCCTTCTCAATAGTTATTTTGTATCCCATGCCTGCCTGTTTTATTGTGAACTAATGTGAGCAAATTTAACATAACTTTTCACTTCAGCTTTGGCAGGCAATTTTATTTTTGAACACAAATTACAGCGAACCGGTGCCCGAAATTACCCATCCAGAAAATCTTTTTGCCGATAAAAGCCTGATAATCACTAACCGGCGCGTTGATAACGCCGGTACCGCTAATAACAGATATAAACTGGCTTTTGTTTTTTTCCACCCGCAGCAGCAGTTGCCCCCCAATCTTTTAGAGATGTTGGAAAAACTGGCGGCTGCCTGCCAGTTTAAACCCGGCGAATTTTTGTTGTTCAACAGCCTGCCGCAAACCAACGTAACACTTGGGTCGGTAATGCAAAATTACCATCCCGGCATGGTGTTACTTTTTGGCGATGTGCTAATGCACCGCAACATGGCCCCTTTAAAAAGGAACACCCCCTACTGGTTTGGCGAAACCCTGGTTATTAAAACTGAAACTTTAGAAAAGCTGGCTACAAACAGTGCCGAAAAGCTGGCCCTTTGGAACCTGCTTAAAAAGGTGCTGTCTATTTAACTGTATAAATCCCTTTTGCCAATGCAGCTTATTTTTGCTACCGCTAACCAGCATAAGTTAAAGGAGGTGCGGGCCATTGCGCCGCCAGGCCTCGAAATCCTCGGGCTGAAGGATTTAGGCTTTGAAGAAGAGGCGCCAGAGACTCAAATTACTATTGAAGGTAATTCGCTACAAAAGGCTGAATATGTGTCGCTTAAGTTTGGCAGGCCATGTTTCTCTGAAGATACTGGCATGGAGGTGTATGCTATTAACAACGAACCCGGTGTTTACTCGGCACGTTATGCGGGTAAAGGCTGCACTTCAGCCGATAATGTGGCCAAAGTGCTTCAAAAAATGACGGGCGAAACCAAACGCCGCGCCCGCTTTAAAACGGTTATTACATACTATTCGGGCGGCCAATACGTTCAGTTTGAAGGCATAACCGAAGGCGAAATAACCGAAACCCCGAAAGGGGCCGAAGGCTTTGGCTACGACCCCATATTTAAACCCGATGGCTCCGATAAAACGTATGCCGAAATGAGCCTGGAGGAAAAAAACGGGTTTAGCCACCGCCGAAAAAGTTTCGAACTGTTTGCCAACCATTTAAAGCAAATCGCTGTCTGATATATAGAAGATGGCAGATTTTTAGTAGATTCGTTTAACCCTGAAAAACTGATTATGAATTTCAG
>DASZPC010000252.1:0-2498 GCA_035550455.1 Chitinophagales bacterium
ATGACCGGGTATATACTTACTTCGATTTGAAGCCTAATGAGTCTAAAACATTCCGCATTTACCTCAATGCTTCGTACCTTGGCGATTACTACCTGCCCGCCGTGCAGGCAGAGGCCATGTACGATGCCTCTATTCTGGCCCGCGAGGCCGGTAAATGGATAACTGTTAGCGAACCAACCGGCGGGGTTAGCCAGGCTAAGTAATAGCGGTTAATGTCCCTGCTGCAAAATACCATTCACACATCCACGCCCCGGCCCAAACGCCGGTGGCGCTGGTTGTTGCTGCCCTTGGTTATAGGGCTTATCATTTTCTGGCGCTGCCTGCCACACCCCTTATTTACCGATAGTACATCTGCGGTTCTCCTCGACCGCCACGGCTCATTGCTCGATGCACAGGTAGCCGCCGATGGCCAGTGGCGCTTTCCTTACAACCCGCAGGTACCTCAAAAATTCAAACAGGCCATTATTCATTTTGAAGACAAGCGGTTCTATGCCCATCCCGGCGTTGACCCCGTTGCCCTGTTACGTGCAATTTATACCCAACTGGGGCATAGTAAAATAAAAAGCGGGGGTAGTACGCTTACCATGCAGGTTATCCGCCTGGCGCGCAATGGCCAGCCGCGCACTATTACCGAAAAATTGATTGAAATAATAATGGCCCTGCGGCTGGAGTGCAGCTATTCAAAAAATGCCATACTTGCCTTGTACGCTTCGCATGCGCCTTTTGGCAGCAATGTAGTGGGCCTCGATGCCGCTGCCTGGCGCTACTTTGGCAAAAGCCCCGCCAACCTTTCGTGGGGCGAGGCCGCTACGCTGGCTGTTTTGCCCAATAGCCCAGCCCTGGTTAACCCGGGTAAAAACCGTGTAATACTAAAAGCAAAGCGCGATAAACTGCTCATCAAACTGCGCGAAGCAAAAGTTATTGATTCAGTTACCTGCATGTTGGCCCAGGCCGAGCCATTGCCCGGTAAACCGGTGCCCCTGCCGCAATATGCCCCGCACCTGTTAACCCGCCTTTATAACGAAAACTTCCGTAACAACCGCGAAAGGCCAACTATCGAAACATCCACCCTCGATAAAAATCTGCAATTACAGGTAAACGATATTGTGCTGCGCCACAACCGCGAATTACAGGGCAATAACATTAATAATGCCGCGGCACTGGTAGCTGATGTGGAAACCGGCGAGGTGCTGGCTTACGTAGGCAATGTATACACCCCAAACCACCCTGTCGATGGCGCCGATGTAGATGTAATTACAGCGCCCCGCAGTTATGGTAGTGTTTTAAAGCCGGTTCTTTTCTCGGCTATGCTTACCGGTGGCGACCTGCTGCCCAGTACCCTGGTGCCCGATATACCTACACAAATTGCAGGCTACTCGCCACAGAATTTTAACCGCGAATACGATGGCGCAGTGCCCGCCCGGCGCGCACTGGAACGCTCCCTGAACGTACCAGCCGTAAGGATGTTACGCCATTACGGCATCGAAAAATTCAATTATCTGCTTAAGCAGTTGGGCATCACCACCCTTAACCAGCCTGCCGGTTATTACGGCCTTAGCATTATACTTGGCGGTGCCGAGGGTAACATGTGGGATATTGCCGGGGTATATGCCGACATGGCCCGCACCCTCAACCACTTTACGGCCAACAAGGCCACCTACAACGGGGCCGATATCCATCCGCTGTATTACACTTTTTCACAAGAAAAGGGAAATAAAAAAAGCGTTGATAAATCTTCACTTATGCCCGGCCTTATCAACGCCGCTTCTATATGGTGTACTTTTAATGCGATGGAAGAGGTAAACCGGCCCGATATGGAAACCAACTGGAAAGAGTTTTCATCATCACTACGCGTAGCCTGGAAAACCGGCACCAGCTTTGGCTTCCGCGATGGCTGGGCCGTGGGCTGCACGCCGCGCTATGTGGTAATAGTATGGGTGGGCAATGCCACCGGCGAGGGCCGGCCCGGTCTGGTAGGCGTGGCTACGGCCGCGCCAATTATGTTTGATATTTTTAAATTACTGAAGTCCTCGCCCTGGTTTGCACAGCCTTACAGCGAAATGAAGCAAATTGATGTTTGCGCTAAAAGCGGCTACCGCGCCCTCGGTATTTGCGAAAGCACACAAAGCATTTGGGTACCGTTTACCGGTTTAAAAACACCACCATGCCCGTATCATCAAATTATACACCTCGACCCTACCGGCCAGTGGCGCGTTAACAGCGATTGTGCCCCGCCTTCGCAAATGCAACACGTTTCCTGGTTTGTACTGCCACCTGCCGAGGAATGGTATTACAAATCAAAAAAACCCGGTTACCGGGTGTTGCCCCCGTTTAAGCCCGGCTGTACCGATTTGAATAAACAGTCGGTAATGGAATTTATTTACCCTAAAAAGTCAACGCAGTTATATATACCGGTTGAACTTGATGGTAAAACCGGTAAGGCCGTGTTTGAAGTGGCACATCGTTCGCCCGATGCAATTTTGTACTGGAGCCTTGAT
>DASZPC010000253.1:0-1611 GCA_035550455.1 Chitinophagales bacterium
ACACCCTTTATGCCGTTGACCAAATCAATTTCAGTTTGTTGCAGCTAGATGTAAAAAATAAAACCATTGCGCACCGCATACCGGTGGGCCGTTATCCGTTTGGCGTGGCATTAACACCTGACGAAAAAGCGGTGTATGTGGCCAATGTAGGCATGTACGAATACAAGTTTTTGAAAACCTTTGACCCAAAGCATGCTAAAGAAACATCGGTTTCTTTCCCCACATCAGCATATATGAGCAAAGAGGGGAAAGAGGGCTATAAAAATGATACGGTTGATGTGCCGGGCCTTGGCGATGCAGACGGCCCGGAATCTTTTTCTGTTTTTAAAATTGACCTTCAACAGAATGAGCCCAAGGTAACCGCCAAAATAAAAACCGGCATCAGGGTAGGGCAAATGGTAGATGGTATCCCTGCCGTGGGCGGCGCCAGCCCCAATTCAGTAGTAGCTACTAATAATGAAGTGTTTGTAAGCAACGGCAATAACGATTGCATTTCAGTAATTGACCGCAAGCGCGATACCGTAGTGAATACCATTTTCATAAAACCCGATGATCGCCTTGAAAAATACAGGGGTATTATTCCGTTTGGCCTCGCCTTATCGCCCGATGGAAAAAAACTTTTTGTGGCTGAATCGGGCATCAATGCAGTAGGCGTAATTGATGTGGCAACCAAACAAATACTGGGGCACATACCGGTAGGTTGGTTCCCCAGCAAACTGAAGGTTACGCCCGATGGTAAAAAATTAATAGTGGCCAATGCCAAGGGGTATGGCAGCGGCCCCAATGCCGGGCCCGATTTTACTATAGGGCCCGAGGGAAGCAACATCGGCCATTTAATGAAGGGTTATGTGTCGGTAATAGATATGCCTACTGATGAAGACCTGAAAAAGCAAACACAACAGGTAATAAACAACAACTTTGTATTTACCGGTGCCGATGACACCGCTTTTGCCTGGCGCAAAAGCAACCCGGTGCCGCTTTACCCCGGCCAAAAAGAAAGCCCTATTAAATACATTGTTTTTATTGCCAAAGAAAACCGCAACTACGATGAAATATTCGGACAGGTAAAAAATGCGCGCGGAATACCATCGCTGGCACGCTTTGGGGCCGATGTAACGGTAATGAATGAAAAAAGAACGGCCAAAATTGACCACTGCACCGTTATGCCCAACCACCTAAACCTGGCTAAAAAGTTTTCGATTGGCGATAACTTTTATTGCGATAGCGACCACTCCGCCGATGGGCACCGCTGGCTCGCCGATACCTACCCTAACGAGTGGGTGGAAACCAGCGTATCGGCTGCTTATGGCGATAACCGCAACTGGAAACCTGGTTCAAAAGCACCGGGCATGAATGCTATGGTGGGCAGCAATGCTTCGGTATATCCTGAAGACTATAACGAAGCAGGAACTATTTGGGACCACTTGGCGCGCAACAAGGTTTCATTTTTCAATTTCGGTTTTGGGGTTGAAATGGCTCCGGGTTTTGAAGAAAAGGAATTTAAGTACAGTGGCACCCGTTCTATGATTAACTACCCCGTACCCGCACCGCTTTTTGATAATACCTCGCGCCTTTATGCCACCTTTAATATGTACATACCCGATCAGTTTC
>DASZPC010000254.1:0-2982 GCA_035550455.1 Chitinophagales bacterium
TGTTGAGGACCCAAAAGATTTTGACCCGCTTTTAAAACAGCTTGCTATTGGCACGTTTATCTTCTCGATATTTTTTGCGGTGGGAATTATAGTAGGCAGATGGGGAGGGTAGGGAGATAAGTTTCAGATTCCAGGTTCTAAGTTTCAGATTTCAGATTTCATGTTCCGGGTTTCAGGTTGGTTTAAGGTGTGGACAGAGGCGATTTACGGTTTTACTGTTTCACTGATAAACTGTTATTCCGGGCACAGATATGCAGCCTGGCAGCATTTAGTGTTTAACCTTAAGCGGCAGGGTTTGGCGGGTTTCGCCTTTGTAGAAGAGTTGATAGTAATAGCTGCCTTCTTTCCAGTCGCTAACGTTAAGTGGTACGCTGCTGATGCCGGTTTCTTTGGCCAGCGAAATTTCGGTAACCAACGTGCTGTCGCTACCCAAAATACGGATGCTTGAGAAGGGGTCGTTTTCGGGCAGGTAGGTGCGTATTAAGCATTTAGTATCGGCAGGGTTGGGGCCGCAGGGAAAAAGGATGATGGAATCGTAGGCAGGCTTTTTATCGGGCGCCGATTGCCCAAAACTGAACGAAATACCAATTACGAGCAACAATGCCACCAGCATAAGTTTGTTTTTCATACCAAAGTATTTTTCGGTTATCGCCTGCGGGTTAAGCCAATATTACCAACCCCTGCAAACAAATATAAGGTTAATTGTGGTTGATGGAAATTTTTATGCTGGGCAATGCGCCCTCCTTATTGATATATAACAAAAAAACCCGCCTTGATGGCAGGGTTTTGTTTTTATTACACCTCCAAACGGAGTGGTTGGTTTATTCAAACTTAAGGTCGAGGGCCAAACCGCGCTACTCGTGCATTAGCACATTGAACGATTCAGGTATTCCGGCCTCAGGCAGGTTATCGCCTTTCACAATAGCCTCGTATGTTTTGGCACAGCCAATGATATCATCAGACTTAACAGTGAGGAGTTCCTGCAACACATTAGATGCACCGTAAGCCTCAATAGCCCAAACCCCTCTGTTTCTAAGCCAATAGATTGCCGCGTATAATCAGGTATACAACTAAGGTATCGTCCTCTATTTTAAAAGCTATTACCCAGCCATTGTAGGTAAAGCAGCTAAAGCCCTCCTGCGCAAGTATATGATGACTGCATAAAGCATAGCTAACATTGGGCTTAGCATAAGTATAAACATTTAAAATGAAGTTGGTAACCCAAAATTGCCCGGCGCCATCTGTATTAATAGAGTCTATAAAAGCAGCAATATCGTATAAGGTTTCGCGTGCTTCGGACTCAAAACTTACCTTCATGAGGCCTTCTTAGTGTCTTTTTGGGCCAAATTTTTTTTAATATCTTCAAGCACATCCATCCCATCAGTACGCTTTCCGGTTTTAGGCCTGCGTATAAGTTCCAGTAATTCTTCATCGGTTGCTTTACGGCCTATACCAAAAGCTAAGTCGTGAGTAGTAAGTTTTTTAGCCCTGCCCATATATCAAAGATAATGAATCAGCAATTATTTCGCAAAAGCTCTTTATGAACGTGCTAAGTAGTGCCATAAAAACAAAAAACCCCGCCTTGATGGCAGGGTTTTGTTTTTATTACACCTCCAAACGGAGTGGTTGGTTATTCAAACTTAAGGTCGAGGGCCAAACCGCGCAACTCGTGCATTAACACGTTGAACGATTCAGGTATACCAGCCTCGGGCAGGTTATCGCCTTTAACAATAGCCTCGTATGTTTTGGCACGGCCAATGATATCATCAGACTTAACAGTGAGGAGTTCCTGCAACACGTTAGATGCACCGTAGGCCTCAATAGCCCAAACCTCCATTTCACCAAAACGCTGGCCACCAAACTGTGCTTTACCACCCAGCGGCTGCTGTGTAATAAGCGAGTAAGGCCCAATACTACGTGCGTGCATTTTATCATCAACCATGTGTATCAGTTTAAGCATGTAAATGATACCCACAGTGGTAGGCTGGTGGAAACGTTCGCCGGTTTCGCCATCGTATAAGTAGGTTGAGCCCAGTGCAGGCAAGCCGGCTTTTTCGATATAAGCAGCAATTTCATCCAGCGAAGCGCCATCAAAAATCGGTGTGCTGAATTTAGCGCCCAGCTTTTGGCCGGCCCATGCCAATACGGTTTCGTATATCTGGCCCAGGTTCATACGGCTTGGTACGCCCAGTGGGTTCAGTACAATATCAACCGGTGTTCCGTCTTCAAGGAAAGGCATATCCTCGGCGCGCACAATACGGGCAACAATACCTTTGTTACCGTGGCGGCCCGCCATTTTATCGCCCACTTTCAGTTTACGCTTTTTAGCAATGTAAACTTTGGCCAGCTTTAACACACCCGAAGGTAGCTCATCGCCAATGGAGATGTTGAACTTCTCGCGCTTGTATTTACCGGTTTCCTCGTTACAGCGGATGTTGAAATTGTGCAGCATCATCTTTATCAGTTTGTTGCTGTCTTCATCCTTGGTCCAGTTATTACCGTCAACCACGCTGTAGTCAAGTTCCGAAAGCATTTTGGCGGTAAACTTGGTGCCTTTGCTAACCAGTTCTTCTTTGTAAATGGTTTGTATACCGGTGGTAACTTTACCGGCAAGCACACTCATCAGTTTATCAACCAGGCTGTTTTTAATATCAGCCATTTTCTTTTCGTAATCCTTATCCAGTTTTTCCAAAGCTGTTTTTTCCTTGGCCTTGCTGGTTTTATCCTTTTTGGCGCGGGCAAACAGTTTTTTGGTAATTACGGTACCTTCGATACTTGGTGGAACCTTCAGCGAAGCATCTTTCACATCGCCTGCTTTATCGCCAAATATGGCGCGCAGCAGTTTTTCTTCTGGTGTTGGGTCGGTTTCGCCTTTAGGGGTAATTTTACCAATAAGGATGTCGCCTTCCCTTACACGGGCGCCGGTGCGGATAACACCGTTCTCGTCAAGGTCCTTGGTAGCTTCTTCGCTAACGTTAGGAA
>DASZPC010000255.1:0-6049 GCA_035550455.1 Chitinophagales bacterium
AGTTGGGGTTATGGGGCAGTCGGAACCGCAGTTTACCCAATACATGTACAACAAATACCTGTTTAACCCCGCCTATGCAGGCAGTTACAACGGGTTTGAAATTGCTTTGTTACACCGTAGCCAGTATGTTAGCCTGGCCGATAAAGTAATTGCTACCGAGGGCTTTAATTTTAATATTCCCATTTCAATCTTCAGTTCGGGTGTTGGTATTACGGCTATTAACGATTTAATCGGGCTACAACGCAGTACTTACGTTTCTTTGGATTATGACTACCGCAAAAATTTTAAATGGGGTAAAATGGGTGTAGGCGTGGGTGTGGGTATTATACAAACAGCGCTCGATGGCTCACAACTGCGGGCGCCCGATGGAACTTACACCAATGGCAATGTAAATCACAACGACAGCTATTTGCCCAACACATTCCAAAACGGCATTGCCCCCGACCTTTCGCTGGGCGTTTATTTCAATAACGACAGGTATTTTGCCGGGGCTTCTATAAACCATATTGCCTTTGCTACGGCCAAACTTAAAACCACCAGTGGCACTACCGATATTAACTTTGGCCGCAACCTGTTTTTTATGGGTGGCTACGACTTTAGCGTGGGGCGTAAACTGCGTATTATGCCCAGTGCCATTGTAAAAACCGACCTGAAAGAAGTACAGGTGGATATAGGGGGCAACTTTACCATAATTGACAATATCCTGACCGGGATTTCGTTTAGAGGATATACTAAAAACACGATTGATGCGTTGTGCTTGACTTTTGGATTCAGATACAGGGGGTTTCAGTTGGTGTACTCTTACGATGCCAACATATCGTATTTAACCCATTTCAATACAGGCTCGCACGAAATCAGTTTATGTTACAGGTATGGCTTTAAAAGCAGGGTAAGTAAGGGTTATTTTTACCACAATCCGAGGTACGATTAGTGGCTGCAACCGGGGGTAAAAACGAAACAAATAGAGGGTGGTACCGTATTTAACATTTGCTGCCAGAAATTTTTTTCGATTATTTTTGTAAAAACAAAATCTGATTATATTTACGCTCTTTAAAAAAACAGGGGAAAACTATCAAAATCGAAAACATGAGAAAATTACAAGGTCTTCTTGGCAAGGCATCTCTAATGCTTTTGCTTTTTGCGGCGGGCTGTAAAGGGGGATACAACGGCCAGCTACTTGGAGAACTCGACCGGCCAAAGTGGAATCCTATCACACCTTATGGAATGGTGTTCATCCCATCGGGTGTTCTGCATATCGGACCCAGCGATCAGGATGTTAACTCATCGCATCAGGCACGTGCCAAACAGGTTTCGATTGTAGGCTTTTACATGGACGACACGGAGATTACCAATAACGAGTACCGCCAGTTTATTGACTGGGTGCGCGATTCGGTAGCCCATAAAATGTTAGGCGATGTAAACCAGGATGCAGATGGCAACGAATCTATAAACTGGGACAAGAAAATTGAATGGAGCGGTAAGAACAAAAACGACCAGTTAGAAGATATTTACCTGCCTAAAGAAGAAAGGTTGTGGGGCCGCCAGGAACTTGACCTTAAGAAAATGAAATACGACTACCAGTGGTTTGATTACAAAGCAGCTTCGCTTACAGTAAACAAAGGCAAGGAGCGTAAAGAATTCATCCACTCTGAATCAGTAGATGTTTACCCTGATACATTGGTATGGGTTCGCGACTTTACCTACTCGTACAATGAGCCAATGACCCGTAACTACTTCTGGCACCCTGCTTTCGACGACTATCCTGTTGTAGGTGTTAACTGGCACCAGGCAAATGCCTTCTGCTACTGGAGGACCAGGCTGTGGGAAGATTACAAAACCCCGCGTGGAGAACCTTTGATGGATATCTTCCGCTTACCTACCGAACATGAATGGGAATATGCTGCACGTGGCGGCAAAAAGCTGGCCCCTTATCCATGGGGTGGCCCATATGTGAGGAACTCAAAAGGGTGTATCCTTGCCAACTTCAAACCCGGCCGTGGTAATTACCCTGAAGACGGCGGTTTTTATACCGTACGTGCCGATGCTTACTGGCCTAATGATTATGGTTTGTATTGCATGGCAGGTAACGTATCGGAATGGACTTCTTCAGCTTTTTACGAAAACTCTTACCAGTTCATTCATGACCTTAACCCCGATATCCGTTACGATGCTAAGCCATCTGACCCACCTTCAATGAACCGCAAGGTTATACGTGGTGGCTCGTGGAAAGATATTGGCTACTTTATTGAAACAGGTACCCGCCAGTGGGAATATGCCGATACTTCAAAATCGTTTATTGGGTTCAGGTGTGTAACCACCTTCCTGGGACGCGATATTACTGACAGCAAATAATTAATGAAGGTATTTTTGCTGTTACATGTGAAACCAATTTGTTGAAACTTTATAGCAGACAACTTATTTCTAAAACCAAATATTCTATTGTTTAACCCTTAAATTCAAAAAAACTAAAAACTATGGCAGGCAAGCAGCATCCATTGGCATCAATAAAAGCCAGGACCTATCTTAACTACGCATATTCTTTCGGGGCAGCTATCGTAATCCTCGGTGCGCTTTTCAAAATCTTGCACTTACCCGGCGCTAACCAAATGCTTATGGCCGGTATGGGTACTGAGGTTGTAATCTTTATTATCTCTGGTTTTGAACCGCAATCGGCGCTTCACTCGGAATATGAGTGGGAACGCGTTTACCCGGAATTGGCTGACGAAGGCCCGGTTCCTACTAAAAACCAAAAGCCACTTACACAGCAACTTGACAAAATGTTAAGCGATGCCAAAGTAGGCCCTGATTTGATTAACAGCTTAGGCAAAGGTTTTAATTCGCTGGGGGAAAGCGTTTCAAAACTAAACGACCTTACAGAAGCTACCGTAGCGGCAAACGATTTTTCTAAAAACGCTAAGAGCGCCGCCGGCCAGATTAGTTCATTTGCACAAGCTGCGGCTACTGCCACATCGGCTGTTAGTTCAATTGGCGCCGGTGCTGAATACACTAAAACTTACCACGAGCAAGTACAGGTAATGGTGAAGAACCTTTCGCAGTTAAATGCTATTTACGAACTTGAATTGCAAGACAGCAATAACCACCTGAAAGCAATGAACAAGTTCTTTGGTAACCTGAACAGCGCTGCACAGGCACTTTCAGAAACAGCCACTGATGCCACAAAGTACAAAGACAACCTGGTTCAACTGAACAAGAACCTGGCTTCTTTGAATGCCGTTTATGGCAACATGCTTTCGGCTATGAAGTCGGTTTAATGCCGTGAAAGAAATTAATGGTTTAACCTAAAACGAGAAACTATAAAAAATGGCAGGTGGTAAATTAACTCCGCGGCAGAAGATGATTAACATGATGTACCTCGTGTTAACCGCGCTGCTTGCGTTGAACGTATCAAATGAGGTGTTGAATGCCTTCCACATGGTGAACGAAGGCCTTCAAACATCCAATGCGTCGCTGGAAGGCAAGAACATGGATATTTACCGTGCTTTTGCCAAACATATGCAGGACGAGCCCGAAAAAACAAAAGATTTTAATGAAAGGGCCCAACGTGCAAAAAGAGCCAGCGACAGTCTTTATAACTTATTGGAAAGATATAAGCAACAAATTATTGCAAAAGCAGAAATTGACCCTGAAACAGGCGATTTGATGCAGCGCGAAAACCTGGATATTGCCACCCAAATGTTTGTGGAAGAAGGTGATGGCGGTAAGCAGCGCGGACAGGATTTGCAAAAGCGTATTAAAGCAACACGCGATTCATTACTAGCTCAAATTGACCCGGAAGCAAGGGCAAGTTTTAAACTACCTCTTACCGATTCTTTGCCACGTTCGAAAGACAACAAAAAGGTAGCTTGGGAATATGCAGCCTTTAACCACGTTCCTGCCACTGCAGCTCTTACCGAGCTTAGCAAGTTTCAGAACGATGTTGTTGCTTCGGAAGGTGTGGTAATTGAGTATTTGATTAAGAAAATCGGCGCTACCGACTTTAAGTTTACTGACCTTACTGCCAAAATAATTGCACCAAGCAGTTATGTGCTGGACGGACAGGAATATAAAGCCGACATCTTCCTTGCCGCTTTTAACTCGGCTACACAGCCCGATGTTTTCCTTGGCCCTTTATCAGGGTTTAAGAAAAACCCAGACGGCAGTTGGGAGCCGCGCGAAGATATTCCCGGTGAGGTTCCTCCCGGATTTCCGGCTAACCCAATTAAGGCCGAAGGTGGTTTTGGTAAATATTCGGCTATGGCTACAGGCTCGGGCGATAAAACCTTTACCGGTGTTATACGCGTTGTAAACCCTGCTGCTAAAAACGGTATTAAGTACAAATTCTATCCATTTGAAGGTAAGTATCAAACTGCCCCTAAAGCAGTGGTGGTGTCGCCTACCAAGATGAACGTGCTTTACATTGGCGTTGATAACCCTATGGAAATTTCAGTTCCGGGCGTTGGCCAAAACGATGTAACCGCTTCGTTAAATGGTTCGGGTTCGCTTAGCAAAAATACAGATGGTACTTATACTGCCAGCGTTACTTCGGTTGGTAAATGTACTATTGGCGTAAGTGCTAAAATTGAAGGTAAAGTTCAGCCAATGGGCGAAAAGGAATTCCGTATTAAGCGTATTCCTGACCCGGTTCCTACTTTAGGTGGTAAACTGCGCGGTGGTAACACCCAGCCTGGCGCCATTAAAGTGCAGAGTGGTGTAGTGCCATTGTTGGAAAACTTCGACTTTGAGGCCCGCTTCAATGTAGTGAGCTTTGAAATGGTGTTCTCATCAAAAGGCGAAATTTTTAAAGCAGAAACAACAGGCCCTCTGTTCAACCAAAAAATGAAAGAGTTTTTGGACAGGGCAAGGCCTAAGGATATTATTTTTATTGACGAGATTAAGGTGGTAGGCCCCGATAAGCAACCACGTAAGCTCGGCCAGATTGCATTTACTATTATCTAAAAGCATAACCATGTTTAAAACAGGTAAAATTGTAGCCGCTGCTGTTCTGCTGTTTGCAGGCCCGGTAATTGCACAGGAGCCCCTTGACGGTGCGTGGACCAAAACCACCACTAAGGAAAAAGAGGTGATTCCGTATGACTATGTGCGTGAGGCCGATGTGTTTTGGGCAAAGCGCATTTGGAGGATTATTGATGTGCGGGAAAAAATGAACCTGCCTTTCAAATACCCTCAGGAACCGCTTATACAGATTATACATCAGGCTGCCAAGAACGGAGAAATTACTGTTTATGACCCGGCTGTAGTTGATGCCGACCAGTTTAAACAAGTAATGAGTGTTGATGATGTAAAGAAGTTAGGTACCCGTACCGACACTGTAATGCAGATTAACCCTGTTACACTGGAAGAGGAGCAGGTAATACAAAAAACAGAACTTACCTGGGATAAGATAGTAAAGTACCGTGTTAAGGAAGATTGGTTTTTTAACCAGGAAACCTCTACCATGAATTGCCGCATAATAGGCATAGCACCAATTATGGAAGATTATGACGCTTCGGGTAACTACCGTGGCGATATGACCATGTATTGGGTTTACTATCCTGATTTGCGCCCGATTTTGGGTAAGCATGAAGTTTTCAATCCAAAGAACGATGCTGTGCGTTTAAGCTGGGACGACCTGTTTGAAATGCGCATGTTTGAAAGTTACATTTATAAAGAAAGTAATGTGTACGACCGCAATATTCAGGAATACGCCCAGGGTATGGATGCGTTACTGGAAAGCGATAAAATACACACTGAGATTTTCAACTTCGAACACGACCTTTGGAATTATTAAGATAGCACATCCCCTTGTTCAGAAGAGGCTGCCTGTTATGGGCGGCCTCTTTTGCTTTCAGGGGTTGATGAAAGCGGCTGCACAGAAACGCATATCCTTTTGTAACGATATTATTACACGCAATATTTTGAGAGACAAACAATAATTAATAAAAAATAGCACACATAGGTTTTATGGCAATTTTATAAAGGGCGTTTTCGTTTCCACACTGATTTGTTTTTATAACCCCAAAACCTTTCAGCTATGTCAAACTCGAAAATG
>DASZPC010000256.1:0-8686 GCA_035550455.1 Chitinophagales bacterium
GGGCTGTAAAGCCACCGATAGTGTACGTGTAATGGTGCGCGACAAACCTTTTTCGCTGTTTTTTATACCCAATGCTATTACCCCGAATGGCGATGGATATAATGATGTTTGGTTTATACGTGATTTAGCCGATTACCCGCAAAATGAGGTACGCATTATTAACCGCTGGGGCGATGAGGTATTTTACCAGGCCCCCTACCAGAATAACTGGGGCGGAACATGGAACGGACAAGATTTGCCAGGCGGCACCTATTATTATATTTTAAAAATAAGGTATAACGGACAGGATATGAAATTCGACGGGCCTTTAACTATAATAAGGTAGCGTTTGAAATAAAGATTTTATGAAAAGGTTTGGGTTTATATTGCTTCTTATATCCTTTGGCTTAGTTAAAGCCCAGCAGGTAGAGGATTTTAGCCTTGTAAGGGAAAATGCTTTTATCCTGAATCCGGCAATAGCTGGTACCGAAGGTTATGTGCATGGTTTTGGCACCTTTCGTAAGCAGTTTTTGCAAATACAGGAATCGCCCTACACCGCCGTATTGGGGGCAACAGGCCAAATTGCTGCCAAACATATTGGTTTAGGGGGCTACCTGATACATGATGTAACCGGGCCTACCGGTAAAAGCGGGGCCAGCTTTGCTTTTGCTTATAATTTGCCATTGCAGAAAAAGCGCAGCGCCCACTATACAAATGGCGATGTTGATAATACCCTCAGTTTTGGCGTTTCTATCAGTGTAGTGCAATATAGGCTGGAGGCCAGCCAGCTTTTACTGGATAACCCCGGCGACCCTAAATTATTTTCGCAAAATGGTTTTAAGATTTTCCCCGATGCTTCATTCGGTATTTATTACCAGTGGCGCGATAATTTTTTTGCGGGTATTTCGGTGCCTCAAATTATGGGATTGAACGTAAATTACCGGGCTGCCGATGGTACTGCTGAAATTAAGCGGGTACAACAGCTCAACTTTTTGGTAGGCGGTAAATATGCCTGGGCGCGCGATAAATTCAGCATTAACCCTGTTGCCGGCCTGCACTGGGAAAATGGCGGCCCTCCACAGGGCGAAATTGGCCTGCGTTTCAATATGTATAACATATTCTGGCTTGGCTTTGACTACAAAAGTGTAAGCTATGGGGTATTTGAAGCAGGCTTTAATGTAAAAGATGTATTCACTATTGCTTATGCTTATGATTTGAGCCTTGCCAAATACCGTCCCGATGTTGGCGCATCGCACGAAATATCGCTTGGGTTTAATATCATCAAATCAACCCGCGTATGGCGCGGAGTTGGGCCTGCACTTAGGTTTTAATCGCTAATTTAATTGGGCGTTATAACATCTTATTTTCAATAATTTATCCTCTGCTAAATATTTGTGGCTTAAACCCTTTAACACTTGCCGGGTTATTAAAATTGCCCTGAACTAAATCCCATGTATAAAATGAGACAAAAAACTTTACTCCTGTTTTTCGCAGCGGCGGTATGCGCTGTATTTGTTTATGCTTACCCACACGGCCTGGCGTATCAAAATGGCCAGGATGCTACAGGCGCTTCGGGCGGCGGTGGTTGCGGTGGCGGCGGTTGCCACGGTACAACCACCAGTCTGGGCACTACTGTTGAATTAGACACAGCCGGTGTACCAGTAACCACTTATCGCCCGGGCCAAAGCTATACCGTAAAAATTAAAGCCACCAACAGCACTTCCTCTACCCTGCCTAAATTCGGTTTTCAATTATCGGCGGTAAAAGCATCTGGCGCCGGTTCCAACCCTGTTGATGCCGGTACCTGGGGCAGCACATTGCCAAGTAATGTGCGTAATACCTCAACTTCATGGTCGGGCCTGGGTGAAACTATTATTGAACAAAGCAATGCCATTACTGCAACATCCGGTTCTGGTGGCAGTGGAACCACTTATGTTGAATCAATTTCGTGGACAGCCCCTGCTGCCGGTACGGGTTCAGTAGTTATTTATGGTAGCCTTAACGCTGTAAATGGTAACGGTAGCGAAAGTGGCGATAAATCGCAAAAGGCCACACAAATTACAATAACTGAGGCTGTAGCGGCGGTTCAGGTGGCATATGTAAGCATTCAGCAAACCAGTGGCACAAATCCAGCTTGTAGTGGCAGTACACTTACATTTACCGCAGCGCCTACAAATGGCGGCTCCACCCCTACTTATCAGTGGCTGGTTAACGGCCAGAATGCCGGTAGTGGATCAACATTTACGTCTTCAACCCTTAACAATGGCGATGTATTAAGCTGTGTTATGACTTCAAACCTTTCCGGTGTAAGTGGCAGCCCTGCTACATCCAATACCATTACACTTTCAATTAATACCCCGGCTACGCCCGTTGTTACAGCTTCAGGAAGCTTGCTCAGCTCATCTTCAGCTCTTGCTTATCAATGGTACCTGGATGGGAATTTAATTAGCGGTGCTACCAGCCAAAGCTATACAGCCACGCAAAACGGTAATTATACAGTTACCACTACTGATGGAAATGGCTGCACAGCTACATCGGTTGGGTATTTATATTCCACTACAGGTATACCCCAAGTAACTAACAGCATTGCCTTCAAAATGTACCCATCTCCTAATGAAGGGGCTTTCACCATTGAGTTACCGTCTGACATAAACTCAGCAGATATGATGTTGCTGGATGTTAATGGCAAAACAGTGTATCAGCAAAAATTAGAGGCTGGCAAACAAATAATACATACTGATTTATCCACAGGTATGTATGTTGTTAAAATTACAACAGCAACTGAAACAGCAACACAATTGGTTACAATAAACCGGTAGAACGGTATTTAAATAATTTCAAATACCCCCGGCTATTAAACAGTTCGGGGGTATTTTATTCATTTTACTGGTAACTCACAAAGCAAATCAGAGTGTATATTCAGTCCGATATTGGTAATGTTGTATACATGCTCGCTGGCTATCAGCCACACTATTTCGCAGATTTGACGCTCGGTGTAGTACTGCTTTAGGCAGGCAATGGTTTCAGGCTTTATGGCTTTATCTTTGGTAAGTTCGGTAGCATAATCAAGGGCGGCCCGTTCAGCATCAGTAAAAAGCGGGTTGGCGTTGTATTCGGTCAACGCCGAGAATTTTGCTTCGTTCATAGAGGCTTTTATGGCAAACCACCTGCTTATATCAATACAAAACAGGCATACATTAAGGCGGGCTACCTGTTGGCGTACCAACATCATGGTTTCAGCAGGGAGGGTTAATTTTTTATCAAGCTGGGCTATTTTGCCCTGAAATGTACCAAAAGACAGTGGTAACCGTGCTGCATAAACTTTTAAAGGTGTTATTACCTTGCCAAACTGGCGACGGGTAAAAAAGTAAACCAGTTTCATAACCAGGGCGTCGGGTTTTTCAATGGGCGGAAGAAAGGTATCCATAATGCTTAATTTTATTAATGATGAAGTTATTTTGATTACAACCTCATAACGAACAAAATTGCATAAACCGGACAACGGCCACGAAACATTTCTTAATTGGCGTGATGGCTGTGGAAAATAATAATGCCACACAGTTACGCGTGGCATTATTTGTAAGGGCTTTAGTTTTCTAAAACTCGTATTTTCTTAGTTCAACTGGAACAGGTCAGAGTAGCAGAGTTTCAGAAATTCGTACTCGTTCCGGTGCATGTCAACAATCCAGTCATAATCGCCATAACCACCATCATGTGAAAGGATTAGCTTAGTGTATTTACTGCTAAGTTCATAACGCTCACGGTAATAGCGGTTCCAGCGGCTTTCTTTTTTCCAGGCAGCTGCTTTGGCAACGGCCGGTTCCAGTTCTGTTTGAATATTTGCTACCGGTATCAGGGTTTCTTCTACTATCATTTTGCGTTAATTTTTTAATGTGAGTTCCAAATGGCGCGCGAAGATATGAATAATTTTGCCGGATAGCAAGTAATGCTTCACTATTTCATCATTTAAGTGAAATGGATTGGGTATTTTATTAATGGTGTTTACCGGCTTTGCTTCGTTGCGCGCTAAGAATGCCCTCTTTCTTTTTACCCATCCCTATCAGATTTCAACGAAAAACTGCATGGTTTGGCGACAGGGTTCAAAAATATGTTTAAAGAAGCGGCTAAATTGATTGTGAATTATACCTTTGCGCCCCGTGCGCGGCAAGTGGTATATTGAGTTTCCGTTAGTAATACTAACCATTGGGGTGGCCATATTTTTTGCCTTAAGTGTAAACCTTCCCTCCTGTAATTTTGGCAATGGCCCTAAGGTTGATAAAGTGGTAACACCTGATACTCCCCAAACAAAAGCGATTACGCCCGAACAAAAAAACTGGTTAGATGGCAAACAACTGTTCCGGGCTAAGTGTGCGGCCTGTCACAACCCAAAATCTGATGGTGCCGGGCCTGCCTTAAACGGGGTAACTGCCCGTTGGTCTGCTGCCGGAAGTTACGAAGGAAAAACCGGAGAACAATGGCTCCACACCTGGATAAAAAACTGGCATGACGTGGTAAACGCTAAATATAAATATGGTGTTGACATGGCCAATTCGCGTGCAGCTGAAATGAATGTGTTTTCATACCTGAGTGAGGACGATATTAACCACATTCTGCTATATGTGGAGGCCCCGGATGGCGCGCCGGCGCAAGCCAAAAAATAAGTTTCGCATTTAAAATTTCCGGTTAGGTTTTTTGTTTCTTTTTACGTGCAGCGGGGAAAAGCACATTGTTAAGTATTAACCGGTACCCGGGCGAATTAGGATGCAAATCGAGGTTCGTGGGCGGGTCGCCAACCAAATGCTGGTAATCTTCGGGGTCGTGGCCGCCATACCAAGTCCATAGCCCTTTGCCATATTCGCCATGTATGTAACGGGCTTCACCGGCCGATTTATTCTGGCCCATAATAAGCACATTGCTTTTAATGTATTTTTCGTTAAAAGCAGTGGTTTGCCCCATAAAACCTTTAATGGTTTTAGTGTGGTCCTGGCAAAGCATAGTGGGCACGGGGTCCCACTTGGCGCTAAAATCAAACAGGGTAAAGTAATCTAAGTCCTTTTCCACATGGCGGGTTGTACTAACATCAATATCGCTTTTTGAATAATCGTACGGATTCGGGTGTACATGGAAACCGGTAAATGCAAAGCACTGCGAGTAGTCCAGTTTTGACTGGTAATCGGGGTCAACAGGATCGTGGTCATATACCGATTCGCATATATCGGTTTTATCGGCTGCCAGGGCAATATCGTATGAGTCGGTGGCACTGCACATGGCAAACATAAAACCACCATTAAAAACAAAATCGCGTATCATGTGGGCCACAGCCAGTTTCATTTGCGATACCTTGGCAAAACCGCGCCTTTTAGCGCGTGCTTCCTGGTCGGCAACATCCTCTTGGTACCATTGCGCACCGGCGTACATGGCATAAAACTTTCCATACTCACCGGTAAAATCTTCATGGTGCAGGTGCAGCCAATCATATTGGGCCAATTTGCCGTCCAGCACTTCATCATCATAAACTATATCGTAAGGTATTTCGGCATAAGTAAGCACCAGGGTTACGGCATCGTCCCAGGGCTTTTTTGTTTTAGGGCTGTAAACTGCCACTTTAGGGGCCTTTTCCAGCTTCATTACATCCATATTCTTCTCCGGGTCGGCAATTTCAGTAAGTATGGCATTGTATTGGCCATCGGCTATTACTTCAAAACTTACTCCACGAATTTTACATTCGCTTTCAATAGCCGCAGCATATGGCATGGCAAAACTTCCGCCCCTGTAGTTCAGCAACCAATCAACTTTTACATCTTGTTTTAAAACCCAGTAGGCAATACCATAAGCCTTTAGGTGGTTGGTTTGGCTTAGGTCCATAGGTATTAATATTTCAGATGCCCTTGTAGCAACTGAAGTAAAAACAATAAAAAATACGGTAAGGTATTTGCGCATGGAAACCAAATTACATTAACCGGTGCAAATTACCTGATTTTAGCTTTAACGCCATCAGTAATTGAAAAGTATTAACAAACCGCGGGTGTAAATGTTCTACGATGCTTTTTGGAGGGGCTTTTTGTGGCTTAGCCTTATTTCGCGGGCTGATAGAAGTTCTTTCCTGATAATCTTACTTATCTCTTTGGCGCGGTTTACTACCATAAAATGCGAACCACCTTTAATCCATATAGCCCCTTTAACATAAAAGCTGGGGAAAATCCTGTCGCCGGTACCATGTATGTGAACCAGATTATCAATTATCTCTTCGTTTTTCCAATGTATTACCTGGTCAACAGCCCATTCGTTAAACTCAATATCGGCTTCCTGTATCATTAATTCCACTAGTTCAAGGTCTTTTTTACTAAGGCGGCCTAAGAGCCAGTTAAGCCAAAACCTGAATTGCACCACCAACTTACCCGGTAGTAGCCGGTGAAATTTAAGCGAGTTGAGAAACATGAGTTTTAGTGGACGCTCGTGGTAGGTTTTAATGCTCGAAATAAGAATGGTTTTGTAAGGGTCAAGCAGTTTGGCGAGTTCAATAGCTACAATACCACCGAAGGAAAGGCCTATGAGGATAGGCTGAGTATCTTTTTTAATTTGCGGCAACAGTTTTTTTACATACGATTGCAGCGATTCGCCTTTTTTATGTTTCGGCCATTTTATGTGAACCACTTCGTAATCGGGCAATTCCAACTCTCCAAAAACCCTGTCATTAGCCCCAACGCCCGGAATCAGATAAATTGTTTTGGTCATGGTTTATTTATGTTCCGTTAACTAAAATAGCACTTACATTTGCATTTCAAAACTTATTTTGAACAATGGCCGCTAAAAGTGCAACAAAAAGCAAACACTCAAAGTTTAGTTTCTCGCCCCCCTCAAAAGCCTTTGTAAGGAATTTTATGGCGCCGTTTAAATTCTACTTTGCCCCTCAGTTTTACGGTATTGATGAACTGGATGTTACCAAACCGGCAATGTACGTTTCCAACCACACGGTTTTGGGCGTATTAGATGGGTTTCCGTTTGGCACAGAACTGTACCTGCGTAAGGGTATATTTTTGCGGGCGCTTGCAGATAGCAACCATTTTAAGATACCGGTTTGGCGCGATATTGTGAGCAATAACCTGGGTGCAGTAGAAGCCTCGCGCGAAAACTGCCGTGGGCTAATGAAGGAAAAGCAAAGTATAGTGGTTTACCCCGGTGGTACCCGTGAAATTTGTAAAAAAAAGGGGGAAGAGTATATTTTGAAATGGACAGACCGGCGGGGGTTTGTACGCATGGCCATGGAGTTTGGTTACGACATTATACCTGTGGCGGCCGTTGGGGCAGAGGAGGCGTTTACTATTGTTGAAGATTCCAACGATATACTGAATTCGGCTTTCGGTAAGTTTTTAAAGTTTATTGGAGTAGCCGAAAAATATTTTAAAAACGGGGAATTAATGCCTCCGGTGGTGCGGGGCATTGGAGATACTATTATTCCCCGCCCGGCAAAATTGTATTTCAGTTTTGGAAAGCGCATCTCTACAAAACAGTATAAAGCTAAATTTGAAGACCCTGAAACGCAAGAGTTGCTGAAAAAAAAGGTGGAGGATGCCCTGCACAAGCAATTTGGCGAGTTGTTTAAAATACGCGATAACGACCGCGACCGCAGCAAATGGCGTAGATTGTTGAATATGAAGAAACCCCAGATTACCGGTTAATACAGGCGCCTATTTATCTAATGTCCAGGTGCCCCCAGCTGAAATACAGTCGTCCTGTATGTAAGCAAGTTCATCGGTCCAATAAGGGCTGTTAGAGTTATTTCTTTGACAATAAGTGGTGCTATAAGCCTGCGATTGCTGAATCCATGTACCGCCTTGTGCTGCACACTGGCTTTGGAGGGTATCCATATAAACCTGCGTGTAATTCCCTGAACAATACTGTGTACCCGAGCCATAATAACCATTCTGACATACATAACAGGGCGGGTAATTGCATTTGTAGCACTTTTTGCAAGCCGAAGCGCTAAAAAGGATAACAGAAACAAGTATAAAAACTATTCGTTTCATAGAATTAGTTAACAGAATAAATATATGGTAAATAATTTAAAGTGCTAAAATAAATATTGTGTGCTTGCTACATCCTTGTTTCTGCCGTATTATTGCGGCGCTAAAAAATAGGGCATGCAGGGTAAAACACCGAAAGAATCGAAGGTTATTATGACCGAAATAGTATTACCGAATGACACCAATGCATTGGGTAATTTACGTGGTGGCCGCATTTTGCACTGGATGGATATTGCATCGGCGATTGCTGCCGGTAAACACTCCAATGCAGTGGTGGTAACCGCCTCGGTAGATAATGTTTCATTTGAAAACCCCATTAAGATAGGCGATGTGGTAACCATTACCGCCTGGGTTACAAGGGTTTTTAACACGTCCATGGAAACACATATTGAAGTATGGGCCGAAAACCTGCCCTCGCAAACCCGGTATAAATGCAATGAGGCCTACTACACTTTTGTAGCGCTTGATAGTAACGGAAGGCCGCGCAAAAGTGTTCCGTTAAACCCGGAAACCGAGGAAGAAAAGAAAATGTACGACTCAGCACTTGCCCGCCGCGAGTTGCGGCTTGTTTTAGCCGGTAAACTTAAAATGGCTGATACCAAAGAGCTAAAGCGCTCCTTTGAGATAAACTAAGTATTTTTTGATAATACTTTATGCGCCCTGCGCTTACGCACGGTACGATG
>DASZPC010000257.1:0-1737 GCA_035550455.1 Chitinophagales bacterium
TGTTGCAACAGGCTGCCTGGTGTGTTGCGCTTTGTGGGGGCAGGCACAGCTTTCAACCCAACCGGAAAAGAAAGATACCCGCGATGGGAACAAACAGTTTGAAAAAGATAACTACACTGATGCTGAAGCCAGTTATAAAAAGGCTTTGACCAAAAAGAAAGATATGCCCGAGGCTGTTTTTAACCTGGGCGATGCCGTATATGAACAAAAGCGTTATGACGAGGCCATTAAGCAATTTGAGCAATCGGCTAAAACAAACCCCGACCCACTTGTAAAGGCGAAAGCATACCACAACCTGGGCAATGTGTACCTTGAACAACGCAAATGGCAGGATGCCGCCAATGCCTACATTAATGCTTTAAAACTAAACCCCAACGACCGAGACACGAAGTACAACCTGGCCTACGCCAATGCTATGCTGGTGCAGCAAAAAAACCAGAACCAACAGAAAAACGATAAAGACAAAAAGGATAATAAAGACCAAAAACAGCAAAACAAAGACCAGCAGAACAAGGACAATAATAAAAATGACCAAAAGCCCGACCAGCCTAAAAACGGCGACCAGGGGCAGGATAAAAAGGAGGGGCAAAAACAAGCAGGCGCCCAGCCTAAACTAACTAAAGAAGAGGCCGAAAAACTGTTGAAAGCGCTGAATGACGAAGAACAGAAAACAAATAATAAGGTACAGCAAAAACAGGCAAGGCCTGCAAATGTGAAAATTGAAAAGGATTGGTAAAAAAGGGCCGTTTTTTGTGAAAAAAGGCTAATGACGGCACTTTGGAATTGACCGGACGTATTTGAAAGCAGAACTTTGTAAACTGAAATGAAAAGGGTGGTTAAATATTGGATAAGCAAGCATACTATGAAAATAGCTTTGATGGGCATGCTGGGCTTTTTCGTGGCTGCCTGCAATGTGGCTTACGGGCAGGCCAAGTTTTACATTACCGCGCCAAAATCGGTACCGGTAAACCAGAATTTCCAGGTAAATGTAGTGCTTGAAAATGCGAATGGCAGCGGCTTAAAAGCGCCATCGTTTAATGACTTTCAGTTGCTGAGCGGGCCAAATACTTCTACCAGCATGCAATGGGTTAATGGCAATGTAACGCAATCGGTAACCTATTCATACATTCTTCAGCCCAAACAGGAAGGCACTTTTAAAATAGGCAAAGCAAGCATAGTAGTAAGCGGCGTAACCATGGAATCGAACGAGCTTACAGTGGAAGTAACCAAAGCGGCAGCGCAGCAACAAACGCAACGCAGGCAGCGCAATCCTTTTGACCCGTTTGACGACCCGTTTTTTCACCAGGACGAAGACGAAAACCAACCACAGGTATCGAAAGCTGACATAGAAAAACAGTTGAAAGAAGATGTTTTTGCCAAACTGATTTTAAGCCGCAGTGCAGTTTACAATGGCGAAATGGTAACAGCCACCTACCGGTTGTATTTCAGGCGCAACCTTGACCAGGTAGGCGTAACCAAAGCGCCTGCCTTTGATGGTTTCTGGAGCCAGGAGGTTGACCTTGACCCCAAACGCAGGCCAACCGTTGAAACCGTAAACGGCAGGCAATACCATGTAATTGATATTTTAAAATACAACCTGTACCCGCAGCGTTCGGGTAACATGCCGGTGGCCGCTGCCGAAATTTCGACAGTAGTGGAAGTGCAAACCCAGCAGCCTTCGTTTTTTAACCCCTTTGGCCGGTCTGAACAATTACAAATGAAGGTAAATAGCGGCGA
>DASZPC010000258.1:0-5070 GCA_035550455.1 Chitinophagales bacterium
GACTCTATTGCCAAAGCCGATATAATGCAACTCGCCTCCTTACAGGTTAAAAACCCGGCAACCGGTAAAATGCTAAAGCCTGTTTCGTTTGAAATGGTATTAAGCCACAAAGGGATGGTAGTTAAAAGCACCTGCTATGGGGCGCACATAACAAACGAAGCCGCCATAAACAAGATAGCACCTAAAATGGCAAGCGGCGACCTCGTGTTTCTCGATAGCTTAAAATTTGCCGAAATGGTGTACAACCAGCAGGTTGTTTTCATTGTAAAAGAATAAAACTATTGGGGTTGTAATTTCTTCAAATGTTCCTGTGCGCGGGTAAACTTCGGGTCAAGGTCTAAACAGTTTTGGTAAAGCATAATCGCTTCCTGTTTTTTGCCTAAATCTTCGGCGCATAGCCCCTTGCTGAAATACGCCCCCGCATAGGTAGGTGCTATTTGCGTGGCAAGCCCATAAAATTTATATGCCTGCTCTACCGAGTCAATCTGGTAATAACTAAAAGCAATACCCATATAGGCTTCGGCATTGCGGTGGTTTACTTCCACCACTTTTTTAAAGTTGGCAATAGCTTCGTTAAACTTATCATTGGCCTGTGCATCTTTATTGGCATCCTGTAAGGCAAGCCCTTCTTCTTTGTTAATGTTGGCTTTGGCATAAAGCGCATCCTCGGGTTTGTCGCTCACCTTAATGGCGTTATCCAGATAGCGTTCCGCATTTTTATCCTTCTTTTTAGAAAGCAGTAAGCCTAACTGCACATAGGCGTTATAAAACTTCGGGTTCAGTTCCGTTGCCGTCTGGAACGATGAAATAGCCTTGGCCGTATCGCCTATGCTTTTAAATACATTGCCTTTATAAAAGTATATGTCGGCATTTTGCGGGTTGTGGTCAATAGCGGCATTCAGGTAATCAAGCGCCAGCCGGTAATTGTGCGGTATCGTGGTATCAATATAGGCCAGTTCCGATGCCTTTACATAAAACCCCGTGTTCATCGAGTCGGTAACAATGGCTTTGTTCATCAACTCCAAACCCCGCTTGGTTTCGCCGGTTTTTTTAAACAGGTCGGCGGCGTATAAATAAAACTCAGGCCTTACCGAATCCAGCGTAAGGGCAATAAACATATCGGTAGTGGCATTCTTTAAATCGCCGTTGGCTTCGTAAATGTGCGCCCTTTTGTAAAACAAAAACGGGTTTAGCGAATCTTTATGTATATCGGCATTAACCGCGTCCAGCCCGGCATTAATGGTGCTGTCTTTGGTTACCGTTTCAACAGCATTGCCTTTATTGCATTGCCTGCACGATGCAAAAAATATTACCGCGCAAACTACTAAAACCACCAATGCCAGCCCTTTCTTCATAGCGGGCAAATGTAAAGCATTCGGCCATCACCCGCAAAGGGGGGGTGGGTCTCTTCATGCTTTTTAGCTATATTTGCAGCGGTGCCAAACCATCCTGTTTGCCACCTAAAAGGGGCAGGCAGGAAGCGCGGGCAGTGGCGAAAGCCGTTGCCCTTTTTTATTTTTTTACAGCATAGTGTTACAGGGTAGGGGCGAAGCGCTTAATTAAGGGCGTAGCCTAAGTGGGCCCCTTCCAGGTCTTTCAAAAGCTCGTTGCTAAGGTCTATGGTTTTGTTGGTTGAGGTCATGCCCAGTACAATACCATCTTCAATATCTACAAATTTAATGCGCAGCCTTGTTTTGCCGGGGTGCCTGCTGAAAATAGCGTCCAGTTCTTCAATGGTTTTATCATCCACATCAAAAGATGAAATTTCAACCGTAAGGTGCTTGGTAAGCCTGCTGCGTATATCCGAAAGCAGGTCAATTTTACCAATCTTAAACTCGTATTCTTTGCCATCCCATCGCGCCTGGTACCTTCCCGATAGGTAAAGCAGCGCCCCGCTGGTTTCAATAAAGGTTTTAAAGGCCAGGTAGTCTTTCCCAAAAACAGCGAAATTATATGTGCCTTCAAAATCTTCCAGCGTAAACCGGCAGTAAGGGTTGCCGTTCTTGGCAATCTTGGTTTCGGTGGCCGAAACTATGCCGGCTATTTTCAAATCCTTGTCTCTGCGTTGGTCAATTTCATTCAGCTTACAATTCGTAAAATTTTCAATTTCAAGGCGGTAATCATCAAGCGGGTGCCCGCTGATGTATATGCCGGTTACCTCTTTTTCTTTTTTCAGTTTCTCCAACAGGCTCCATTCCTCGCTTCCGTTTACCGTTGGCTCCGATATTTCAGTGCCGCTGTCCCCGCCTCCAAACAGCGAGCTTTGCTGTAAGCTTTGGCTGTTTTGCAGGTAGCTGCCGTACTTCACCGCTTTTTCCAGCACGCTTAGCCCGTCTTTTTTGTCGGGCATAAAATACTGGGCGCGGTGGTAATTGCTAAAGCAGTCAAAAGCCCCGGCCAAAGCCAGCGCCTCCAGCGATTTTTTATTTACTGTGCGCAAATTTGCGCGGCGCGTAAGGTCAAATACGCTTTTATACGGGCCATTTTTTTGCCGCTCTTCAATAACCGATTCCACCGCGGCTTCACCTACGCCTTTAATAGCTGATAACGCATACCTGATTTCTCCTTTATCATTAACGGCAAAGCGCACATGGCTTTCATTTATATCAGGCCCTTTAACCGGTATGCCCATGCGGCGGCACTCTTCCATAAAAAAGGTAATCTTATCAATATTTCCCTGGTTATGGGTAAGTACCGATGCCATATACTCAGCCGGGTAATTGGCTTTTAAATACGCTGTTTGAAAAGCCACATAAGCATAACACGTACTATGCGATTTATTAAAGGCATACTGGGCAAAAGCCTCCCAGTCGGTCCAAACTTTTTCCAGCGTTTTTCCGGCAAGCCCTTTGCCGGTGGCGCCGCCCATAAACTTGTCCTTCATTTTATCCAGCGTGGCACGGTCTTTTTTACCCATGGCCTTACGCAGCACATCGGCATCGCCCTTACTAAAACCTGCCAGTTTCTGCGATAGCAGCATCACCTGTTCCTGGTAAACCGTAATACCGTAGGTGTCTTTCAGGTATTCTTCCATTTCGGGCAGGTCGTAAGTAATGGCTTCGCGCCCGTGTTTACGGGCAATAAAGTTGGGTATGTATGCCAGCGGCCCGGGGCGGTAAAGGGCATTCATGGCAATAAGGTCGTCAAATTTATCGGGCTTAAGTTCTTTCAGGTATTTCTGCATCCCGGCGCTTTCAAACTGGAAGGTGGCGTTTGTTTCGCCCCGCTGGTATAGTTCAAAGGTTTTGGCATCATCAAGCGGTATGGTATCAATATCAATCTCCACACCATGGTTTTGCTTAATCAGTTTCAGCGCATCGCGTATAATGGTAAGGGTTTTAAGGCCCAAAAAGTCCATTTTAATTACGCCTGCATCCTCAATTACTTTTCCCTCATATTGGGTAATGTAAAACTCTGTATCCTTCGATGTGGCAATGGGTATAATCTCGGTTAAATCCTTCGGGGCTATAATAATACCAGCCGCATGTATGCCCGTATTGCGCACACTGCCTTCCAATATCTCTGCTTCGTGCAATACCTTGCCTTCTAAATCATCGCCATCATATATTTTGCGCAGCCTTTTTACATCCTCAATTTCTTCACTGCTCAGTGTTTCTTTTTCTTTCAGGCTTTTATCGCCATCCAGTGGGGCATGTAATATCCGCTCCAGTTCAATGCCCGGCCTTTCGGGTACCAACTTTGCCAAGGCGTTCGATTCTGTCAAGGGCAGGTCCATTACCCGCGCCACATCCTTAATACTCATTTTGGCGGCCATAGTGCCATAGGTAACAATCTGTGCCACCTGGTTTTTGCCGTACTTCTTCACCACATAATCAATCACCTTATCACGGCCCTCATCATCAAAGTCCGTATCAATATCCGGCATCGACTTCCGGTCGGGGTTTAAAAACCTTTCAAACAGCAGGTTATAGGCTATCGGGTCAATATTGGTAATGCCTATGCAATACGCTACCACCGAACCCGCCGCCGAGCCACGCCCCGGGCCTATAATTACCCCCAAATCGCGGCCTGCTTTTATAAAGTCGGCTACTATCAAAAAATAGCCCGCAAAGCCCATTGTTTTGATAGTAAATAATTCGAAGTTGAGGCGCTCCTCAATATCGGGTGTAATTTCTTTGTAACGGTTACGCGCCCCTTCAAACGTAAGGTGCTTTAAATAATCCCACTGGTTCTCGGTGTCATCGGCATGTTTCTTAAACTCCTCCGGTATAGGGAAATTAGGCAACATTATATCCTTCTTCAGTTTCAGGTGCTCGCACTTGTCAACTATCTCCTGCGTGTTATCCAAAGCCTGCGGCACGTCGCTGAAAAGCTTTGCCATTTCAGCCTGCGTTTTAAAGTAGAACTGGTTGTTGAAGAAGGCAAAGCGCTTGCCTTTTACCTGCACATCGTCATCTGAAAATTCGCGGAGCGCAGGGGTACTTTTTTTCTCGCCGGTGTTTATGCAAAGCAAAATATCATGTGCCTCCGAATCTTTCTCATCCACATAATGCGAATCGTTGGTGCATATCACCTTCACGTTATACTCCTTTGCATACTTGAGCAGTACCTCGTTTACTTTGTTCTGCTCCTGCATCCCGTGGCGCTGCAATTCAATGTAATAGTCTTCGCCAAAAAGGTTCAGCCACCATTCAAACTCCCTTCGCCCTTCGGCCTCGCCTTTGCGCAAAATAGTTTGCGGTACCATGGCGCCCAGGCAGCAGCTGGTGGCAATCAGGTTTTCGTGGTATTTCTCTACCAGACTTTTATCAATACGCGGGTATTTACCATACAGCCCCTCAATATATCCCAGCGAGCAAAGTTTTATCAGGTTCTTATAACCCTCGGCATTTTTTGCCAAAAGCAATTGGTGGTAACGCCTGTCTTTTTCTTCTTTGGTAAACTTTTGCCTAAAGCGGTCTTCCACCACATAAAACTCGCAACCCACAATGGGTTTTAGCGGGTTGCCATCGGCGGTTTTATGTTTTGCTGCTTCTGCTACAAACTCAAACACGCCAAACATATTGCCGTGGTCGGTAATGGCCAGGGCCTTCATGCCATCGGCCGCCA
>DASZPC010000259.1:0-2581 GCA_035550455.1 Chitinophagales bacterium
ATAGATAACCGATTGATAATCAATGGCACAACATTTTGTAACTGATTGATAATCAATAAAACGGCCTGCAAAAACAGCCAGTTAGATAAGTGGTTGATAATCAGTGGCACTGGTTTGCGTAACTCATTGATAATCAAGAAAAGCAGATAGAAAAAAATAGATGTTAGAAGTGGGTATTAAGTGCCCAGGACAGGCTATGCCCGATGATTGAGTTAGTGGCAGGGTTATTTGGCATTTAAACGAGCAGGCAGTATATTTGCGGTGCTCTTTGAAGTAATGCTTATCAAGAAAGACGGAGGGACAGGCCCTGTGAAGTCTTGACAACCCTGTTATCAGTTGGCAATGGGCAGTTGGCAGTCGGCAATTTAATTGCAAACTGTAAACTGCAAAGTGCAAACTGGCTCAGAAGGTGCCAATTCCTGTTTAGATAAGAGAAATATATTCTTTTCTTCCTCTGAACAAGCGCCCTTAACTTTCGCGGTAAGATTCATTTCAATAAGCAAAACGCTAATGAATGAATTATGAGTAATACAAAACCGCTGCTTACAACCCTGCTTGAAGAACGCATACTGGTGCTTGACGGTGCTATGGGCACAATGATACAGCGCTATAGCCTGCAGGAGGAAGATTTTAGGGGCGAAAGGTTTAAGGCGCATGCGCACGACCTGCGTGGCAATAATGATTTGCTTTCGATAACCCGCCCCAATATTATAAAGGAGATACATGGGCAGTACCTGGCAGCAGGGGCTGATATTATTGAAACGAATACGTTTTCGGGCACGTGGATAGCGCAGGCCGATTATAAGCTGGAACAACTTGCCTATGAGTTGAATTATGAGTCGGCAAAAATTGCGAAAGAAGTGGCTGATGAGTTTACGAAGCGCGAACCGGGTAAGCCGCGTTATGTAGCAGGGGCTTTTGGGCCTACGAACAAAACAGCATCGCTCTCCCCCGATGTAAATAACCCCGGTTACCGCGCTATTACTTTTGACCAGTTGGTAGATGCTTATGCCGAGCAGGCGCGTGGGCTGATTGACGGAGGTGTTGACTGGCTGCTGGTGGAAACAGTGTTTGACACCCTGAACTGCAAGGCGGCTTTGTTTGCCATTGCCAAAGTGCAGGAAGAAAAAGGCACGAACCTGCCGGTAAGTGTAAGCGGTACCATTACCGATGCGAGCGGCCGGACGTTGAGCGGACAAACCACCGAGGCTTTCTGGATTTCGATAAAGCACGCCAACCTGCTATCGGTAGGGTTGAACTGTGCGCTGGGGGCAAAGGATATGCGCCCATACCTTGAAACATTATCAAACGTGGCACATACGTGGGTAAGCGTTTACCCTAATGCGGGTTTACCGAATGCCTTTGGAGGCTATGACGAAACACCGCAAATGATGGCCAGCGACATAGAGGATTTTTGCAAGAGCGGTTTTGTAAATATTGTGGGAGGCTGCTGCGGCACCACGCCCGACCATATTAAACACTTTGCACAGGTGGCGGCTAAATACCAGCCGCGTAAGAAGCCACAACGGTACCGGTTTATGCAGTTAAGCGGTTTGGAACCGGTAACGCTTACGCCGGAGTCGAACTTTATGAATGTGGGTGAACGCACTAATGTAACCGGATCGGCTAAATTTTTGAAACTGATAAAGGAGGATAAGTACGAAGATGCGCTGGCCGTAGCCCGCGACCAGGTGGATGGGGGCGCACAGGTAATAGATGTGAACATGGACGAGGGAATGCTGGATGGCGAAGAGGCCATGCGCAAATTTTTAAACCTGTGCGCTGCTGAGCCGGATATTGCCAAAGTGCCGGTGATGATTGACAGCTCGAAGTTCCATATTATAGAAGCTGGGCTGAAATGTTTACAGGGCAAGGGTATTGTGAACTCTATTTCGCTGAAAAACGGCGAGGAAGAATTTATACGCGAGGCCAAACTGATTAAACAATATGGCGCAGCAGTAATTGTAATGGCTTTTGATGAAAAAGGCCAGGCCGATAGTTATGAAAGACGGGTGCAGATTTGCGGGCGCTCGTATAAAATACTGACAGAGCAGGTGGGTTTTCCAGCGGAGGATGTGATTTTCGACCCGAATATTTTTCCGGTGGCAACGGGCATGGAGGAGCACCGGCAAAATGCGGTGGATTTTTTCCGCGCTACAAAATGGATAAAAGAGAACCTGCCACACGCGCATGTTAGCGGCGGGGTAAGCAATGTGTCGTTTTCGTTCAGGGGCAATAACCCGGTGCGCGAGGCCATGCATTCGGCTTTCTTGTATCACGCTATTAAAAACGGCATGGATATGGGCATTGTTAATCCTGCCATGCTTGAAGTATATGACGATATTGACAAAGGCTTGCTGGAGCGCGTAGAAGATGTATTGCTTGACCGCCGCGATGACGCCACCGAACGCTTGCTGGCCTTTGCTGAAACAGTAAAGAAGAAAGACAAGGCAGAAGTGGCAGACGAAGAATGGCGTAAAGGCACGGTGGAAGAACGCCTGGCCCATGCACTGGTAAAAGGCATTGTAGAGTATATTGATGTTGACACGGAAGAGGCACGGCTTAAATACCCTAAACCATT
>DASZPC010000260.1:0-2582 GCA_035550455.1 Chitinophagales bacterium
CATATCAAAATTACCCCGTTATGCGCTTTATTTAACCTGTAAACCAATTCCCAAAATCTTTATCCCTGGTTATTAATATGCGCTTTTCCGTAGTTGCCAGATGAAGCAAAACATCATCCTCTCTTGAACGCTCCTCATCAATTACGTAATAAACGTCGTAACCGGATTTTCGCAGGCAGTCAACTATACTCCGGTCTACTCCTTCATCGGCCAGAAACTTCATACGGCAACTGGATATATATTTTCGCCTTTCAGGGAATCGGCGGCAAAGGCAAGAGCAGCCGAAATCGCTTTCTTTGTTAACCTGGGATGGGATTTGAGCAAATTCTCAACTGTTTCGCCCGATGCAAGCGAAAGTAAAATCAGTTCAACCGTTAAACGGGTGCCTTTTATAACAGGTTTACCCATCATTATTTTAGGATTTACCTCTATATACCTTTTATAATCTGCCATAAATGCAAAATTAAACAAATAATGCTGAAGGCTGACCACGCTCATTCAATTCAACACCATATTATCAATTAGCCTAACCCCGCCTACTTTAACAGCGGCCAGGGCTACCAGTTTTTCGCGTTTGCTGCGGGGCAGTTCCAGTGTTTGGGTATTGCGGATTTCGAAATATTCAGGGTCGAAACCTGTAACAGCAGCCAGGCGCTTAAATGCTGACGCCCTGATGCTGCCGATGTCAGATTCGCGGTTTGCGATTTGCGATTTGGCCCATTGCAGGGTTTTTGAAATCTCCACCGCTTTTTTCCGGCTATCGGTGTTTAACCGCACGTTGCGCGAACTCATAGCCAGCCCATCGGCCTCGCGTACCGTAGGGCAGGCCACCAGTTGGGTTTTAAAACGGCGTTTCCTTATTAATTCGCCTACTATTAATTGCTGCTGGTAATCTTTCTGGCCCATTAGCAGCACATCGGGTTTAACTATGCGCAACAGCTTTTCAACCACCTGTGCCATGCCATCAAAATGCCCCGGTCGGTGCCCGCCTTCAAGGGTTTGGGCCAAAAAACCAAAATCAATACGTGCCGGGTTTTCGTAGCCATTGGGGTACATTTCAGCCACCGATGGTAAAAAAAGTATGTCGCAACCGGCTTCTGCCAGCTTCTCAATGTCGCCTTCTATAGTAACAGGGTATCTCTCAAAATCCTTCAGGTCGTTAAATTGCGTGGGGTTTACAAAAATGCTGCAAACCACCACTTTCGAGCGCTTTTTAGCCGCTTTTATAAGTGAAATATGCCCTAAATGCAGTGCGCCCATGGTTGGTACATAACCTATTTTTAACCCTTTCTTTTTAAGGCTTTTTAATTGGTTATCAATATCTTGTACGGTTTTAAACAGCAGCATATACAGGTTAGCTTAACAGTTTAATGGGCAGGAATTTTGTGATTTTTCGGGATTTTGTTATTATCTTTGCAGTCCGATTCATTATGTCCTATCTATTTTACCTCATTTCAAACCCAAATCAATAATATGGAAAAAAAGAGAATCCTAATCATCACCCAGGAGATGGACCCGTACCTGGCACTTACTGAAGCTTCTAAAATAGCGAATGAGTTGCCAAAATATATGCAGGATAACGGGATGGAGATAAGGGTGTTGATGCCAAAATTCGGTACCATTAACGAACGCAGGCACAGGTTACACGAAGTGGTTCGCCTTTCGGGTATCAATGTGATTATTAACGATGAAGATTACCCATTGGTAATAAAGGTGGCTTCGCTGCCCGGTGCGCGTTTACAGGTTTACTTTTTGGATAATGAGGATTTCTTTAAGCGCAAGCTGGTTTTCCATGACGAAAACAATAAGTTTTTTGAAGATAACTCTGACCGGATGATATTTTTCTGTAAAGGTGCGCTTGAAACCGTAAGGAAATTCGGCTGGGCCCCTGATATTATCCATTGCTTTGGCTGGATGACAAGCCTTATACCTATGTACCTGAAAACCACTTATAAGGATGATCCTATTTTTACCAATACCAAGGTGGTTTACTCGGTATTCAAAAACGAGTTTAAGGATAAACTGAAAAACGATTTTACCACTAAACTGGCCATTAGCGAGGATATTTCGAAAAAGCACCTGGAATACTTTAAGGCTGGCGATAATACCAGCCTGCTTATTGGCGGCTCGGAATTTGCCGATGGCCTGGTGGTAGGTGAAAAGCTGGACGAAAAAGTATCCAGTTTTGTTAAGAAAGCTAAAGGCAAGCAAGTGCTTAAAATGAGCAGCGCCGATGAAAATCCGCTGAATACGCTTAGCGAGTTCTATCAAAATATTCTTGCCAACTAAGCGTTTGTGTGCTTTATTTGCGCACATTTTAATGCCAGACAGTAACTTGAAAAATAAGTCAATCTTTTACACAGCACCGGCAGTGTTTATCTGCTGGTGTTTGTTTTGTATAACCGGTTGTAAAGACCCACTAGTACAAAACACCAACCTGCTGCGCCAAAGCGACAGCCTTAATGTAGTGCGCGATACCCTTGCTATAAAGGTAACTACCGAATACCAAAGCCATATTGCAAGCAGCGGTGTGCTGGTTACACCCCTTGGCAGCTTAAGCGACCATAATTTTGGTACCACCT
>DASZPC010000261.1:0-2663 GCA_035550455.1 Chitinophagales bacterium
ATGTGTTTATGTTTTAACGTAAATACATGAACATGTAAACACCCGAACACATAAACACTTTCGCACCTTAACACTAAAAAACTTTAACACAAAAAATGAGAAACCTGATTATCCGTTTACTGGCTGCTGTGGGTTTTAAAAAAGCCATAGGCGATTATGTGTATGCCCACCAAAGCAAAACCTACCGCGAGTACCTGGAGTTTGCTTTTGTTGACAGCAAGGGCAAAAAGTATTACCGGTTTAATGATTTAAAAAATATGCCATTGGCGCTGCTGGAGCAGCTAACCATTTTGCAGCTTGAAATTGAAAGCCGCATAAAGGGCCCCGATTTGGACGAGTGGATTGCGCATTGCAAAGCCATAGTATCGAGCGGTTCGCGGACGGCGGTGGCCGATGTAGGGCACATGCTGGGCGCGCTGGAAGAACGCCGCACCGTGTTGCTGGACCCTGTGCTGATGCTGGAGGTGGCCGCCCTGCTTTATATACGCGAGGACGAGGACCCTACGGTGTATAACAAAGACCTGCACCGCGAAAAGTTTATACAATTGAATGAAGACCAAAAAAACACGTTGTACGATTTTTTTGTTTCAGCCGGCTTGAGCCGGTATTTTCCTTCGGCGGGTTTTACACCGCAAAACTGGCAGAAATTTTTGGAGAGCCAGATGGGCCAGATAGAGGCGTTTACCGTGCTGCTTGGCAAGATTGGTACTTTAAAGTGCGCATAGTGGGCTTTAGCGATAATTTCCGAAACTCGCTGATGGCCCTTGCCGGCGAAGACCCGCTTAAATACCAGGCCCTGCGCAAACTGCGGGTTATTGAATACCTGGATTTGCTGGAACTGAAAGTAAAACACAACCGCCTTACCGCCCAGCAACCCGAGTGGGGGGAGGGGTAGAGGAACAGGTATTGTTGCCCGTTTTTCTTCGCCGACCAACAACAGGGTTCGTCCCACCGTTATCCCCCCTCTGCATTTATTTCCTACCTTTAGGGGTAAATTACTGACACATGAAAAAAGTTTTACCCTTTGGCGTTTTATTGTTGTTGTTGTTAAATGCACAGGCGCAGTTATCGCTGCCTAATGTGGGTTTTGAAAACTGGACCAACGGCAACCCCGATGCCTGGTTTACCAACAATGTGGTGGGCACAGCCACACCGGTTACACAGTCGGCTGATGCGTATTCGGGTAGTTATGCGCTGCGCGGCGATGTAATTATGTTTAACAGTAACCGTATTTCGCCTAACATTGGCACACCGGCCAGCACCCCTTTTGCGGTAAGCCAGCAGTACAATACTTTTAATTTTTACTATAAGCTGCATAAGGTTTCGGCCAACGATGGGTTGATTATTGCCCTTACAATTTCTGATAGTACTGACCTGCCCATAGCTACCGCCAGCTACAAACTTGCAGTGGAGGCCACTACCTATACACCGGTTAGTATCCCTATTTTTTGGTTTGGTTCCACGCCGCCACACCACATGAATTTGGTAATGAGCCTGGAGGACACCACCGGCGCCGGTGGCACCATAGGCTCGTATTTTTTAATGGATAATGTTTCGCTGGGCGGTTTTGTAACGGGTATTAACCAAACTGCGGCTGCATCAAATGCGGTACGGGTGTTCCCCAACCCGGGCACTGCACAGGGCTGGAATTTAAAACTGGCCCCCGCACTACAGGGCAGCCAATTACAGGTGCTGGATATGCAGGGCCGCGGGGTATATGCCACCACGGTAACCGCTACCGAAATGCAAATTGCACCTAACCTGCCCGCAGGCGTTTATTTAATGCGCCTTACCAACGGGCAAACCACTATTACACAAAAGCTGGTAAGGGAGTAGCGCCAAACTATAAGGCTTGGCTAAAAAGTTCATGGTTTTATAAGTTTTTGAGTGGTAAATTTAGTTCTAAATCTGATTCTAAATTTTATCATTAATTCTACCTTGAATTTAGCTCTTAATTAAGTCCTAAATTTTATTCTAAATTTTGTGCTGAATTTGCCCTTAAATTATATGCTGATATGCTTATTAGCGACCCCTATGCGCTTACCCCTTTTTTGCCTGAGTCATCAGCCAATGAGTTGCGTACCCTGATACTCGAACTTAAGAAGGAAGCAGGAAAACTTTCGGCATGTATGCACCCTATTACCGCCCTTTCGGTAGCAGAGTTGGTAATTACTATGAACAGCTACTATTCCAATTTGATAGAAGGGCAATTTATCCATCCACTTGATATTGAGAAAGCACTGAAATAGGGATTACAGCACGGATAAGAAGAAGTTATTGCTTCAAAAAGAAAGTGTGGCCCATATAAAAGTGAATGGGGTAAAGTAAGTAAGGGCGAAGTAAAGCAAATTACTAACCGCAGCGAACCAGTGGCCATTAGCTTAACGCGGGAATTATTGAACGAAGGCCTGCTTAAAACAGAAGGCACACACCTTGCCCCCTTAACAATGGGTTTTCCTGTTAAGCATGTGCCTTATTTGTTTCCGAAACTTTTTCCGCCACAAATAGAAGCTGAAATGATTGCCTGATTTTTTAAGCAGCCAACGAGATTGAAATCAATTTTACAGGCTGCGTTTTTCAACGGTAAGGTACACCATGTAGGTGCCGTTGTTTTGCCGCACTATCCAGGCCGATACAGTGGCGTTGGCCAGCTTTTCATCCTT
>DASZPC010000262.1:0-2690 GCA_035550455.1 Chitinophagales bacterium
AAAGGGCATTGAAAATTTTACCATGTTGATAGCCGAAAATAACCTGCTGTACGAGCTGCGGTGGGACGGGCATGAAGCACATTTTAAACAGTTAAATGAAAATGAGGCACATATACTTTGCTCGGTTACATTATACACCCCCGAAGTAATAGAAATGCGCAAAAAATGGTTTGCCGGTTGGCTGCAACAAAACAATGATTATAGTGTGGAAAGGATTTTGAAGTTCCACCTGTTTGCCGGTGAAGGAGATGATTACACCAATGTAAGGATGAGCCGTGCCGGAATTGTACAAACGGTAAGTATAACATCGGTACAGGCGCAAAAGATGTACTACACTGATTTGAAGGAGCAGGGAGAAGCCAATTTTGGTATTTATACTTTTTGAAGATAAGCCCGCCGATGCCGAGCCTACCGCTGGGTAAAAACCCAGAACATCATTTTTGTTCCCTATTAAACTAATGTTTAAATAATGTAACCAATTTATTTTATTTTGGCAGGCGGACACAGTTTTAGAATTCACACACCCCAAAACATCTTTCAACTTATGAAAAAGTATTTACGCATAAGCCTGCTTTCGTTGAGTTTGCTGGCATTTTTCATTAAACCTTCAACGGGCCAAAACCTGGTTTTAAACCCTAGTTTTGAAACGATTAACACCACCTGCGGTTTTTTGGGTGCAGGTTATACAAATGTTACAAACTGGTATAATCCCGACCCCCGGGACAGTTGTTCGACGCCAGATTGGTTTTCGACCTGCCTGCAAACCTGGTTCCCGACCCATGCCCCCAATAACTGGCTAGGCACGCAATCGCCAAGAACAGGCGCTGCGTACGTGGGTTTTATAGGATATGATGCCAGCACAAACGGATACAGAGAATATGTGGAAGGGACCCTTTCATCAACACTAACCGCAGGGCAGCAATACTGCGTAACATTTTATGTTTCGCGGGCTGATGGCGTTCCTTATGCGATAGACAAAATAGGGCTATACTTTTCCAGTTCGCTTACACAGTTTACATGGAACAACTGCACAAACCCTGCCCCGCTACCTTATACCCCCCAATTGGAGTGGACCGGCGGCGTAATTACCGATACGGCAAACTGGGTTAAATTACAATGGACCTACACCGCCACCGGCGGCGAAAAGTATTTAACCATTGGGAACTTCCATAACAACAGCAATACCACTGTAAGCACCCCCGGGGGAGGAAGCATACTAAACCCTTTTGCATACTACTATGTAGATGATGTATCGGTAATACCGGGCATTTGCACCACTACCACTTTAACTGCAGCAGCCACACCTGCCGCAACCAGTTGCGGACAATGCAATGGATCGGCAACAGCCACCCCCTCAAACGGCACCGGGCCTTACAGCTACTTGTGGAGTAATGGTGGTACAGGGCAAACAGTTTCTAATTTATGTTCAGGTAGTTATACCGTTACTATTACCGACCAAAGCAATAGCAACACGGCTACTGCTACCACTTCTATTAGCAGCAGTAGCGGCTTAAGCGCCAGTGCCAGCGCCACCAATGCCAGTTGCGGAAATAACAACGGCAGCGCCACCGCCAGTATAACCACCGGTACCGGCCCTTATACTTATAGCTGGAGCAATGGTGGCACCAGCCAAACCATCAGCAGCCTGTCTTCGGGTAATTATAGTGTAACTGTAACAGGCAATGGCGGTTGTACGGCTACGGCCAGCACCAGTGTAAGTGCCGGTACGGGTTTAACATTATCACTATCGGCAACGGCTACCACCTGTGGAAGCAGTAATGGATCAGCCACTGTAAGTATTACCGCAGGCACCGGGCCATATACTTATAGTTGGAGCAATGGCGGTACCACACAAAGCATCAACAGCCTGGGTTCGGGCAATTATACAGTAACGGTAACCGGCAATGGCGGATGCACCGCCACATCATCGGCCTCGGTAAACAGTTCAACGGCCATGTCGACCTCTGCTACTGCTACTAATGCAGGTTGTACCAGCACAGGTTCAGCTACGGCCACTGTAGGCACCGGTACGGGCCCATACACATATATATGGAACACCGGCGGTACCACCCAAACCATCAGCAGCCTTTCGGCAGGGTCTTATACGGTAACCATAACCGGTGCAGGCAACTGCACGGCTACAGCATCGGCTACAGTTAGCTCATCAAGTGGCATTACTTTATCTTCTTCTGCCACTAGCAGCAGTTGTGGCGGAACGAGCGGCACAGCCAGTATTAACGTTACAGCCGGAACAGGGCCTTATACTTATATATGGAGCAATGGAGCCACCTCCTCTTCTATTTCAAACGTGGCATCGGGCACCTATACCGTTACCGTTACCGGCGCCGGAAACTGTAGCGCTACAGCAAGTGCCGTAGTGGGCAGCACCGGTGGCCTTACCGCTAACGCAACAGGAACAAATGCCAGTTGCGGAGCTACTAACGGTACAGCTACCGCCAATGTAACGGTGGGCAGCGGGCCCTATACTTATGTATGGAGCAGTGGCGGAACCACGCAAACTATAACCGGCCTTGGGGCAGGCACTTATACTGTTACTGTAACCGGTAGCGGTGGATGCACAGGAACTGCCACCGTTAGTGTACAGGCTTCGAATGGGCTGAACATGACTGCCAGTTCGGTTAATACCAGTTGCGGCAATAATAATGGCTCGGCAAGTGTGAATATTTCAT
>DASZPC010000263.1:0-6278 GCA_035550455.1 Chitinophagales bacterium
AATATGTGCGCACTATAAACGAGTATAAATATACCTCCACCAATTTTGCCACAGTAAAAAAGAATGATGAATTGGCAAAACAGGTAGCAGGACTGGGCATTCCGCCGGTTCCTACACAAACCGGTTTGCTGCTTGATCAAATTGGCGGTTCGGGCCTCATGGCCCTTATTTCAAGTGCCTGGAAGGCCGATAAATTTATGCAGCAGTTTCAAACAAATAAATCGGTACTACAGCAAATTTCATCCGGGCTGGCTGCGGGGAAAGAATACGAAGACACAACGGCACAATAAAATTATATACAGTTTATGCCCGATTTTAAGAACCTGGCTTTCAGGTTTTATTTGGAAAACTTCTACCCCCCCAATTTTTCCGCTGCATTGTCGCTGAAGGAACAAGAACATAATTTCCATCACCTTCTTTCTGAACTAAAAGACACGGCGCTGGGTAAAGATATGAGGTTAAGTAATATCTCATCTTATAACGAATTTTCAGCACTGCCGGTTACCCAATACGATTTTTACGAACCATATATAGAGCGCATAAAGCAGGGCGAACAAAATGTAATGACGCCCGATAAGGTACGCTGGTTTGGCAAAACCGCAGGAACCACCAGCGGGAAGAGTAAACTAATTCCTATTACCCAGGCTGTAATTGATGGCCATTTGCGGGGCACTTTTTACGGCCTGTCGCGCCTGCACTCTTTTGATGAAAGCATTGATATCCTTTCGCATAAAAATTTTGCCATGGCGGGCGGCATTTATGAAACCTTACAGCCATCGGGTATTGTAGTGGGCGATATATCGGCCATACTAATGCGCAATGTACCGGTGCCATTTCGCACCATATACGTGCCTGATAACGCGCTGATGACCCATAGCTCGTGGGAGTATAAACTGGAACGCATACCCGGTATAGTAAAAAATGCCGATGTAGGCGCCCTGGTAGGCGTGCCCACCTGGCACCTTGCCGTGCTTAGCAAAATACATGAAGAAACCCATTTCAATTCGCTTAAAGGCTTATGGAAAAACCTGCGCCTTTTTCTGCATGGCGGTGTAAATTTTGAACCTTACCGCCAGCACTTTAAAGAGCTTTGTGGAAGGGAAGATTTCATTTTTTACGAAAACTACAATGCCACCGAAGGCTTTTTCGGCGCCCAGGCTAACCCTGAAGGTGGCGACCTGGCGCTGCTAACCGATACCGGTGTGTTTTATGAGTTTATCCGCTTTGCCGATTTCGGTAAAGAAAATGCGAAGGCCCTTACTTTACAAGATGTTGAAACCGGTGTGCCTTACGTATTGCTCATAACCACGCTTAACGGACTGCTGAGGTATATGATTGGCGATGTAATTACTTTCACCTGCCTTGAGCCTTTTAGCTTCAGGATTACCGGGCGCACACAGGAATATATCAATGCCTTTGGCGAAGATTTGCTGCTGGCCAACGTAATGAACGCCCTGATGCACACCAACGAAAAATGGAACGTGCAGGTACGGGAGTACACGGTAGCGCCGCTATATATACACCTGGAAGAAAAAGGCCGGATGCAGTTTGTAATTGAATTTGAAAAGCCGCCTGCTGATTTAGCACAATACACCACTGAACTTGACCAACAACTACAACATGAAAACTCCAACTACGCCCAAAAACGCAACCATAGCCTGGCGCTTAGTACGCTTGAGGTAATTGCTGCACCACCGGGTACTTTTTACAAGTGGATGGAAAGCCGCGGTAAACTTGGCGGCCAAAACAAGGTGCCACGCCTGGTAAACGGACGAAAAGTAATGGATGAACTGCTTCAGATAATGAAACAGTAACTCCTTATATTTTACGGCTGATGGTAAATTCAATCAGTTGCTCTACAGATTTTTTAGAATCGCTTTCTGGAAACTCATCCAGTATTTTTTGGGCGGCATCGCGGTATTCATTCATTTTTGTACTGGCATATTGCATACCACCATTTTCGCGCACCACGCTTATTATCCAGCGTACCTTTTCAATATTCTGGTTTTCGTTTTTTACGATGTTAATTATTTTGCTTTTGGTACCCCGGTCAACTTTATTCAAAGTATAAATAAGGGGCAGGGTCATTTTACGTTCTTTAATATCAATACCCCGCGGCTTGCCTACTTCTGCCTCCTCGTAATCAAACAAATCATCCTTTATCTGAAAGGCAATACCAATTTTTTCACCCATCAGTTTTAGCTTTTCCACCAGTGCCTCGTCTTTGGCAGTAGTGGAAGCCCCGCACGCGCAGGCCGATGCAATAAGCGAGGCCGTTTTTTGCCTGATTATTTCAAAGTAAATTTCCTCCTTAATATCCAGCCTCCGTGCCTTTTCCAGTTGCAACAGTTCCCCCTCGCTCATTTCGCGTATGGTATTCGAAAGCAATTGCAGCAACCGGTATTGGCCATTATCAACCGAAAGCAACAGGCCCTTTGCCAGTAAATAATCGCCTACCAGTACCGCAATCTTATTCTTCCATAAGGCGTTAACCGAAAAAAATCCCCGGCGCTGGTACGAATCATCCACTACATCATCATGCACCAGTGTGGCGGTATGCAGTATTTCAACCAGCGAGGCCGCTATATAAGTAGCTTCATTTATTTCACCACAAAGCTTTGCCGAGAGGAAAACAAACATGGGCCGCATTTGCTTGCCCTTTCGGGTTACAATGTAATGCGTTATGCGGTCCAGCAAAGGGGCATTACTGCGCATAGATTCGCGGAACCGGGTTTCAAACTCGTCCAGTTCGTGTTCTATAGGCTTTTTTATATCGTCAAGGCGCAATTCCATGGGCGTGCTAAAGTAATTGATAAAGCCAATACGCCAAGTAAATACCCAAAAGCGCCCGGTTCAAATCCTGTTCAAATGGTATTATATTTCGGCGATGATTGAGCACGAGCGCAATGTAATTTTGCAAAGCCCGCATGGGCGCCCTTTTCTGGCCGATGTTTACTACCTCAACAACGGTAAGCCCAAACCCGTGGTTATCCTCAGTCATGGTTTTAAAGGCTTTAAAGACTGGGGGCCTTTTGATTTGATAGCCGAAAGGTTTGCCCAAGCCGGTTTTGTAATAGTAAAATTCAATTTTTCGCATAACGGCACTACTATCGACCACCCCGTTGATTTTGTTGACCTTGAAGCCTTTGGCAACGATAATATTACCATAGAACTGGACGACCTTGGCGTAGTGGTAAACTGGGTTTGCGCTACTAACTTTCCGGTAAAAAACGGTAATGCCAACCTCGATGAAATATGTCTTATCGGCCACAGCCGCGGGGGGGGCATTTCTATTTTAAAAGCCCGCGAGGATAAACGCATTAAACGCCTTTGCACCTGGGCCAGCCTTAGCGAAGTAGGCAAATACTGGACTAAAGAGCAACTGGCAAAAATTAAAGAAGACGGCGTGGTATTTTTGCCAAACACCCGCACGCAGCAAATGATGCCTATAAAGTGGCAGATGTATGAAAACTACTTTGCCAACCTCGATAGGCTTTTTGTGCCCGATGCCCTAAGGCAACTCCAAATTCCTTTGCTGATAATCCATGGCACTAAAGATGAAACCGTACCTGTAGAAAACGCCATTGAAATGGAAACCTGGAATAAAAACGCCCGTTTGTTGCTCATCGCAGGCGGCAACCATAACTTTAGCTCGCGCCACCCCTGGACAAAAACCGAATTGCCGCCTGATTTTGAAAAGGTGGTGGATGCCACTATCCGTTTTTTTCATGAATTGCCCGAAAATACCGCAAGCAAAAACTAAATACCTGTTTATGATTAAAGCCACTGTTAACGGAAAAAAAGAGTTTACAATTGATAAAGGCGAATTGAACGGCCAGCCAGTTGAGTGGGACCTTATTGAACTGCGCGATAACACCTTTCACATAATAAAGGATAACAAAAGTTACAACGCTACGGTTACGGGTTTCAATGCCGATGAAAAAACCATTTCCATCAATGTAAATGGCAATAATTACGACATCGCCATTAAGGATAAATACGACTTGCTTTTGCAGCAGTTAGGCATCAATACCAAATCCGCTTCCAGTGTTTTGAGCATTAAAGCCCCTATGCCGGGCCTTATCATCAATATCTCGGCAACCGAAGAGGCCGAAGTGCAAAAAGGCGATGCGCTTTTGATACTGGAAGCCATGAAAATGGAAAACGTTATCAAATCACCGCGCGATGGCAAAATACGCAAAGTGCATGTTGGCCTGCGCAACGCTGTTGAAAAAAACCAGGTGCTTATCGAGTTTTACCCCTGATTCCCTTTTTTACTTAATCGGGAAAATTATCCGGGTTTCCACCTTCATCTTATTCTTCTCAACACCAGGGTCGGTCAGGTAGGCCTCACGTTCCGGCCCGGTTGGTTCCATGTTGTTTTTCTTCATGTAATCCATTACCTGGCCCACACCATCGTTCAGGTATTGGTAGTCGCCAAAAAACGAAACCGTAAGCGCTTTGGTTGGCGGTGTTGTTTTGCATTTAACCCTTCCGCTTCCTTTTACTTCCTTCGCTACCGGTACGCCTGCCTCTAACACAACTTTTTCGGGCGAATAACTATAATAATAAGCCATTACCGGCCCTATAAAATCAAGCTTGTTCGCTTTCATCACCGCTCCTATTTCGCCATACAGCGCCCCCAGTTTTGGCCCAATCGCATTGGCCGGGCACGAATCCATTACGGTTAAAACAGTTTGTGCCGGCAAATCGGCAACTTTGTATTCGCCAAGCCTCCATTTGGGCATGGTCTCAAAATACTGCTTCATATTCGTTAGTCCGTTTTGCAAATCAGGGCCCATCATTTTCTCCGCAAAAAAATTCATCGGCGCCCACCAAAATTCCATTTTCCCGCTGTCGGCCCAGCTTACCTGCGTTCCACCCTCAACCGGTTGCAGGCGGAACACCCCCCAAAAAGGGTTAAACCCGCCTACGCTTACCTGCACCGAAATATAACTGCTTGGCTGGCTGGCTATAATTTCCATACTACCATCGCCGCTCTTCTGGCTCGTCCAGGTGGCTTTACTGCCCACCCCCGATTCAGGCCCTGTGTACGTATTTTTTATAGTTGAATCATAGCGCTTCCACGGGCTCCAGGGCTCCCATTCTTTCAAACCGTTCAGGTTATCAAAAATGGCCTCGGGTGCAGCATTAATTACCACTTTGCGCTCTACATAAAACGTTTTTGGCGCTATAGCAGCAACTATCAGGTATATGGCGGCAAAGGCCACCAGCACTATTAAAAGTATTTTCAGGAATTTCATGGCATCAGGGTTTTGTCAAATCTACAAAAAGCTGATTGCCATCCTAAAAATCTTTTCCGGCATGCTATTTACAATACTCCGCTAAACCTCAAATCACCTTTGCGGCAAATTTTGTGGTTGGGTATGGTAATTTTTAAAGCGGCATGTATATCGGCCTTGTATACGTATTTTCTTACAAAAAGGCCCAGTATATCGCCGGTGCCTATGGTTAGCGGCCCGGCCCGCAGCGTGGCGCCCAGCCCAAAATTCCCATATACATCATACGATACCGGCACATACACCCCAAACCATTTGGTGTCGTAATTGGGTATAATGCTAAACGTGGTAACCTCATGCACCATCTGCCCGTGGGGGGCCATATCCGGTGCAATGTTGGCGGTAAAGTTTACATTAAAATCCTTTATCACGTTATAATCCACAAACAGGTTAAACCGCGTGGGCAGCCAAATGGTAAAATATTTACCCGATGGCAGCTTTTCAAACCGGCTGTTAATGGTGTCGTCTAAGCTTTGCAGCCCATCCGGAAACTGCGCTTTCGAAACATCCCAATTCTGTATATCGGCATAATAATCGGCACTATTGGCCCCGCGCACAAAACGCATAGCCCCAAAATCCACCATCGAAAAACCAACGGCTACTTTGTATCGGTTACGTTCAGCCGGCTCTATACAGTGGCAGTCCATATCGTGTTTGTTATGCACCCTGTCGGGCCTCCATTCATACACAAAACCTATATCTGCCGCTATAGTAGGCCGACCGTATTTAAAGGCATAAGCATTCCGCAAATATTCCGATGTGCTGCCGGGGTAGCCCTTGCTGGTAACCAACCCGTCTGAATAAGCATAACCCACATTGGTATTATAAATATTCAGTATGCCCTGCTCGCTCCACTTATAGCTCAGGTCGTGCGCATACGTATAGGCGGCGCCCAGTGGTTGAATCAACTTTACGGTGCCCCCTATTTTTAGCATACTCGCCTTCTTGTCAAGTACAACCCGGCTGTAGGTAATACCA
>DASZPC010000264.1:0-1970 GCA_035550455.1 Chitinophagales bacterium
GTATTCCCATTGCTTCCAGGCCAACAGCCCTAAACGGGTGGTACCAGTATGCCGGAATTGGCAGCGATAGCGGCGAAGCGGCTATAACCCTGTTTAAAAACGGCACTGTTATTGGCAGTGGCGCCGTATATTTTACCGGAACAGTTTCTAACTGGACCAGTTTTAGTGTGCCGGTAACCTATACCAGCAGCGATGTGCCCGATACCGTGCAGTTATTATTCTTTTCGAGCACCGGCGATTCGACCACACCTAACAGCACACTTTGGCTGGATGATTTAAGCTATGATTATGCCAGCGCGATTAACCAAACACAAGCCATAAAACAGCTTCAGGTATTCCCTAACCCGGCCAACAACATTGCCGAAATTACTTATTCGCTTAACCAGTCAGCACCGGTTAGCCTGGAGTTGTACGACCTTGCCGGACGCAAGGTTCAAAGTGCAATAAACAACCAGGTTCAAACACCGGGCCGTTACCGGGCTATGCTAAACACCGAAAACCTTGAGCCCGGTATTTACTTCTACACGCTTACAGCCAATGGAATTACCCAAACTAAGCGGCTGGAAATTGTCCATTAAAGCCTTGCTATTAACCCATTAAAAACAAAAATCCGCCCCTTTTCAGAGGGCGGATTTTTGTTTTGCCTTTGTCCCTCCCCTTAGGGGAGGTTAGGAAGAGTTGGCTTTCCTGTAAACTTATCGAACCAATTTATAAGGAACCTGAAGCAAATAATGGACAGTCATTTTGTTCGAGGGTAATTACCACGTTACCAACTTTCTGCCCGGATTCAACGTAGTGATAAGCCTCTACGATCTGTTCTAATCTATATTGCCGGTCAATAACAGGTTTGTACTTACCACTTATTACGAGCTCTTTTAAAAAGAGGAGGTCATCTCGGTTGATCGATGGTATAGGAAACAGTACCTTCCTGCCGCCCCAAAATGAGGTGAGGAGTGCGAGGAAAATGTTCTCGGCATTCTGACCAAGTTCTGTAGATATGTAAGTGCCCCTAGTTTTAAGAAGTGGCTTGCATTGTCCAAAAGAGGATTTTCCAACCGCATCAAAAATAAAGTCAAAAGTTTGGTAGGTTTTTGTAAAATCTTCTTTGGTATAATCAATTACGCTGTCGGCACCTAAAGCTTTCACCAGGTCGAGGTGACGGGTGGCACAAACGGCCGTGACCTTTGCACCAAAATATTTCAAGAGCTGTACCGCTGCCGAACCGATTGCACCGGTGGCCCCATAAACCATTACATTTTGCCCTTCCTGCACATTTACGGCCCGAATATCGCACAGCGCGTAGTGGGCGCCCTCAGCTATCGGCGCAGCTTCTTCAAAACTCAAGTTGGCCGGCTTTGGAGCTATTGCACCATTCGCATCCATGGTCATATATTCTGCATGCGCTCCGAAATTTTTGTCGTTATAACCGAATACTTCGTCTCCCACACTAAAATTTTTCACGTCTCTTCCCACGGCTTGGATAACCCCGGCAAACTCATTTCCAAGAATTTTGTTTTTGGGTTTAAGCAAGCCACTAAAAAATCTCGAAACGAAATATTCCGCGCTTCGAAAACCGCTATCGGTCCGGTTTACTGTGGTGGCATAAACCTTAATAAGCACTTCGTTGTCTTTGGGGACGGGCTTTTCAGCTTGCGTGACTTTTACCACCTCCGGTAGCCCATATTTAGTATTGACCGCTGCCCGCATTTTTTTTACGTAAATGTACATCTATGCCATCATAATAAGCAACTTAATATTTGATTTAAAGGGCCGGTGCTAATTTTGGTAAAAAAAACTGCTTTAGCGCGGGTTTTGTCGGCTGGCCCAGCTGGATTGACAGGGTCGATCCAGGCGCTACGAGGGGCCTTAACAAGCTAATCTGCTACGCTATCGCGCCCGTCTTTTTTTGTTTTTAAAAAGGTTCATGCAGGGCCATGACTTTTCTAAAAACAAAAAATCCGCTATCTTAC
>DASZPC010000265.1:0-3670 GCA_035550455.1 Chitinophagales bacterium
GGAGTGAATTTTATTAATCAGTTATTTTTTTAAAATGAACATTTACGTAGCAAACATTAATTTCCGCGCTAAGGAAGACCAGTTGAAAGAATTATTTTCTCAGTTTGGAGAAGTATCTTCGGTAAAAATTATTACTGACCGTGAAACAGGCCGTAGCCGTGGTTTCGGTTTTGTTGAAATGCCGAACGATTCAGAAGGTAAGCAGGCCGTTGCCCAATTAAACGGTGCTGATTTTCAGCAAAGGAACCTGGTGGTGAACGAAGCAAGGCCCCCAAAAGGATAAATACTTGTTTTAATAGAGGATATTGAAGGCGCCCATTTGCCATGCGGCGCTTTTTTTCTTGTACGGTTGTTTGTATGTTAAGTTAATGTTTCTTTAACGCAGCAGATACCTCGTTAAATTTTTGCAGGTATTCATCGGCAAGCTGTTTGTTGCCTTTGTTGCGGTACGAAATACTGAGGTTTAAATAGGCAGCCGGGTATTTGGGGTTAATGGCAACCAGTTTTTGAGAGGTGGCAATAGCTTCGTCGAACCTTTTGGCCAGCCCGTAAGCCACCCCTAAATCTTCATAATATAGTTCGGCCTTAGGGTTTAGTTCAATGGCTTTATTCAGGTAAACAATGGCCATATCAAGATTACCGGCCACTTTGCCAAAACCGGTACCTATCTGATAGTAATCAGAGGCATCGGGCTTTTTTAATTCAGCGCCTTTTTGCAGCCAGTATTCCACCGAATCGGGTTGGTTTAGCTTGGCATAAACCTGGGCGAGCAAAAAGCGGCATTCCATCTGTTCGGGCTTTGCCGTATAGGCTTTCAGCAGGTTTTCTTTGGCTTTTTCGGCGCGGTTAATTTCGTTGTAAACAATGCCCAGGTTGTACCAGGCATCGTAATAACCGCCCACGCGGCAGGCGGCGGCTTTTTCGTAAACCGGTATAACTTCTTCGGCTTTATGGTCGCGTTTATAAAGTGCATTACCCAGTAACAGCCATGCGTTTGAGTGGGTGTTGTAAATTTCAATGGCCTTGTACAAATGCGTTATGGAAGAATCGAGCAGTAGTTTGCGGATAGCACTATCGGGCAGGTTTTGAATGGCGGTTAATTCGGCATCGGATTTTGTGCCGCCACTGAGGTCGTTGAAATAAACTTTTATCTCGTTGCTATCGCGCAACAAAGAAATATTGGCATCGGAGGCTTTGGTGAGGTCGCCGCCCAACGAGGTTTGGATTTTGGCCGAGTTGGGGCTTTTTAAAGAGTCGCGGCGGAAAAGGGTGAAGCTGTCTTTCCAATCGAAGTTGCGCGAAAAAGTTTGGTAAGAATACAACGAAAGCACAATTACTAAAATGGCAACGGTTAAGGATTGGCTGAGTTTAAAACGATCTTTAGCCAATATAAACAGATAAGCCGCAAGGATGCAGAAGCCAAGCGAACTCATGTATATGAAACGCTCGTTCATTAAAACACCCACCGTAAATACAAGGTTAGAGGCTACCGAAAAAGTAATGAAGTAAAAAAGTATGGCGTACGAAACGATTTTCTTTTTAGGCAGCATAATAAGGGCATATACGCCCAGGCCTGCATTAACGATAAAAGAAAGCAGGAACATGGGGCTGCTGAAATCGATATAAGGTATTTGGTTGTAGTAATAATCGTGCGTAAGGGGGTGCGGGAATATGAGCAGCTTGAAATAATAAAGGAAGGTGAGGAAGGTGGTGGCATAGCGCTGTGAAAAGGTAGCCAGCAGGAACGGGTTGTTGAGGATTTCGGGAGAATCCTGGGTAAGGCCCGACTGGGTAAACATGCTGCGCAGGAACAGGAAAAGTGCAATAGGCAACAGGTAGGCCCCCAGGGTAATGCCGTAATCTTTAGGTTTTGCGTTGGTGAAAAAGAAAAAGGTAAGCGGGATAATAGCAAAGAAGGTAATGGCGTTTTCCTTTGACATAAGCGCCACGAAGTAGATGAACACGCCCCAAACCAGGTGGATTATTTTTTTTGTTTTAGCATACTTAACGGCAGCCAGCAGCGAGAGGAGGGAGAAGAGCATACACATTATTTCATCGCGGCCCTTGATGTTGGCAACGGCCTCGGTATGTATAGGGTGCCCGGCATACAACATAGTAATGATGAACGGCAATGAAATGAAAAACGGTGTGCCTTTTTTAAGCGGGAAAAGCTGTAGCAGTAAATAGTACAGCAGAATACACGTTAAGGCAAAAAGCAACACGTTGATACTATGGCTAAGCATAGGGGCCAGGTAGGGGTCGTGCTCGCCGCCCATAATGATGTTTTTATCGTTGATTTCGGTACGCGGGTCGTGGCGCAGGCGGCGTACAATTTCGTACTCAATGGAAAGCGTAACCATACTAAGCGGACGGTAGCGGCCCCCGCTTACCAGTTTAGCCCCGCGCTCGCCAAAAAAGCCTTCGAACATATCGTGGGTAAAGTGGTCCTTAATACCGCCGAAGCCTTTTTTAGTGAATTTATTATCGGTAAGCACAATGGTATCGTCAATAGCAAATTTGTCCCACAGCGTATTTGAATACAACATGCAGGAAAAAAGGAAGATGATGAGGTAAGCCGACCATGAAGGCAGGTTAAGTGATGTTTTGGCAACCGGTGGCGCCGGGGCAGCAGGTACCGGTGGCGCGGTGTTTTTTGACGATGTTTTTGATTTGGGGTTTTGCTTAGCCAAGACAATGCGATTTTAGTTGGGCAAATTTAAAAACTGTATTCAAGTGCGCATTTTGTTTATTACCCGCACAGCGGCAATAATAATAAAGGATGGAATCCAAATCCATACAAATTCGCTTTTTAATACTTCGAGGCCCCACTGGCTGAAGAACCGGGTAACGCCAATTGGCGAAACTTTTATGGGCCTGAAGGGGAAGAAATACCGTGCATCGGAAAAAGGCGCAAAAAAGGCCACGCCCCTGCCACCGGTGGTCATGGCATCGAGCACGCCGTGCGATGCCGTAGCCACAAAAAAGAACCCGGTTAGCACCCACCAGCGGCTGCTGAAAGGTTTTTCTTCCTTATAAAAAAAGTACACCACAATAACAGCGAGGAGCGCCGCAAAGAACAGGGAATGGGTAAAGCCCCGGTGCCCGTACATAGAATCGTAAGGGACGCCCATTTTATAACCTATCACATCGGCATCGGGTATTACGGCGCAAAAGGCAGCCAGCACCCAAAATTTAGTGTCGGTTTTTTTAATGAAGGATGCTTTACCCAGTGCGATAGAAGCAATAGCATGTGAAAATGCAGAAGCCATGTTTTTATATCCGGTTCCTAAAATAGACTATTCCGGTTTTATACCGGCTTATATCTTTTTTGCTGACCATATTTATACTCTTTTTAAGACAGCGTGGGATTAACAATTTTGGCCGGGATGGAGAATAAGGAATGAATTTTCACATAAATGTGAAATTATAATTGCCTTATTTGTTGCATAAGGGGTATGTTACCATGTATATTTGGTATGTTATGCATAGAAAGGACGCGTTGCCGGTTTTTTTTGGTAGTTTAAATTTGAATTTACGTAACTGATTGATTCTGTGTGGGGTATCTATTTATGTGTCTAAAGTAGATAATCTATTGAAAATGAATTAGTTATGTTAAAAAAGTAGATAATTTAGAGTGAAATAGAGGCAAAATAGAGGGTATTTAGAAGCC
>DASZPC010000266.1:0-7037 GCA_035550455.1 Chitinophagales bacterium
CTCGTACCGCGATGTGGCCGATTACCGGGTTAATGCAAGCCAGGGGTACAAAATAGGCTTAGCGGTTTCGAAGGATGGCATTAGCTGGGATAAACGTTATGATGAAACCGGTATAACCCCATCTGCCGAAGGCTGGGATTCGGCTATGATTGAATACCCGCATGTGTTTGAGCACGGAGGTTATTATTACATGTTGTACAATGGCAATGGGTTTGGAAAAGATGGCTTTGGTTACGCAATAATGAGAAAGGCATGAATGTTTCGTTCATAACATCAAAACGCCCATGTATAGCCTGCGGCTCGGCGGGCTTTGCAAGGTTTTATACCAATAAATATGTGGCTGAACTTATCAGTGGCCCATCGCTGGTTTTCGACCAAAGCCTGGAGTGCTGTTATGAATGCGGGCTGGTACGGCAGGAAGAAAACAAAACCTATTCGGCAAAAAACCTTTCGGCTTACTACAAGGGCATTGCCCGCACACCCGTTAAACCCGGCGCTATTGCTAAAAATGATAAGCGAAGTATTAATGCCCGCAAACGCCTTGATTTTATAAGAAAGCAAAAAAATAAAGGAACGCTACTCGAAATTGGTTTTGGCGATGGGGTGTTTTTAAATGAGGCGGCAAAACATTTTACCTGCACCGGCCTTGACCCGTCGAAGGGTTACAAATATGTGAACGATTACCTGGCCTCGAAGGGCATAAAGGTTTATAACACGGCCCTCGAAAACTTTGATGCCAAAAACAAATACGATGTGGTTTGCTGCTTTTTGGTGCTGGAGCACATTCAAAACCCGCTGGCGTTTTTAAAACAATTAAAAAAGCATGTTAAGCCGGGCGGGCTTTTAGTGTTGGAGGTACCCGATATTGACCGGTATAAACATTTCAATTCCGAAACCATGCTTACCCACGAGCATGTGTACCACTATACCATCAAAACATTATCGCACCTGCTGACCGTAATGGATATGAAATTGGTAAGCTATTCCAACAAAAACATATCGTACGGTTTTTCGTTGCTGGCCGCTTTTGCTAATGGTAGGCCAAAAAGCAAAACAACCTTGTCGGGCGGTTTTGAAACCCTGCAGGTATTTGAAGGCTTTATGGATATGCGCGATAGCTATCGGGCTAAAATGCAGGTGGCCCTTAGCGATATAGTAACAAAAGCACAACAGCGGGGGCAAAAGCTGGCTGTTTACGGCACAGGGTTTTTGTTTAAATTTGCACAGGAAAAATGCGGCCTTAAAACCAACGATGTTGACTACCTGTTTGATGATACCCCCGAAAAAGCAGGTACGGCTTTAGATGGGAAAAAAATATTACCACTGGCAGAAATTGCCGCCCTTAACCCGGGCGTGGTAATAGTATTCAGCGAAATGTTTTTTAACCTGATGAAGAACAACATTGAAAAGCATTTACCTGCCGGGGCGGCAGATATTGTAAATATTCACCAAAAATCGCAGGAGTGATGACAGCAACCGATTCGCAGAAAGCAAGCCTTAAAAAAAATGGCTATGTGCATATAAAAGGTTTTTTTGATAAGCAGAGTGTGGCCCAAATCTTCCACGATGTGAAAGAAGTTTTTGCCATACAGATAGAAAAACTGCTGGGCGTACCGGTGGAGAAGGCGCTGGCTATGGGCGAGGAGGATTTTTCAGCCCTGATGATTGAGTTGCGGAAAGAAGATTTTGAATTGTTTTCAAACTGTGGTAAGCAAACACAACATCTTGTTTCACTGCACGAACTGGGTACAGAGAAAAAGCTGATTGCCCTGCTGCAATCGCTGGGTGTTGCTAAACCAATTATCAGTGTAAGGCCTTGCATTTTAATGAATAATGTTGGGTTGGATAAGGAAGGCGATAAAGGTAAATACTGGCGCCTGCCCACCCACCAGGATTGGTATTATAACCAGGGCTCGTTAAACTCGGTAACTGTGTGGACGCCCTACACCGCCTGCAATAAAGAGTTAGGCTCGGTAGAATATGTGCCCGGCAGCCATTTAACCGGCCTGCAAAAAACCACTGACGAACATTACGGCGAAATGACAGAATCTTTTGCTGATGATAAGTTTATAACCTTCGATACCGAACCCGGAGATATTATTGTGTTCTATTCTTTAATGGTACACCGTTCGGGCGTTAACTCCACTAACCGTATCAGGTGGTCAACCCAGTTTAGGTTTAACGATTTATTAGAACCTACATTTATTGAACGGAAGTTCCCCAATCCGTTTGTATATCATTCTTATAAAGTAAACGATACCCCCGGCTTTCCTGACGAAGAAACGCTGAAAAACACATTTGCTTAAGTATTGAGTAGTGCTAATACTGCTATCATTACCTTTGCCTTGCAGTATATTGTTTGTATTATAAAGCCAGCTAAGCAAACTTAATTTTAACATGGGCGGAAATGAAAAGCCTTTAGCCGATATTCCTTTGGTTGCCATACACATGATTACCTGCAACCACAAGAAGTATATTGAAAAAGCGGTAAGGAGTGTGCTTGAGCAAAAAGTGGATTTTAAAATAAAGCTGGTGCTTACCGATGATGCCAGCGATGATGGCACTTCTGAAATATGCCAGGGATTGGCAAAGGCCTATCCGGATTTGTTTGATTATGTGCGGCATAACACGCGTATGGGGGCTTCGGTAACCAGTGCTGAAAATTTGTTACGGTGTTTTGCATCGGGGGCAAAGTATTGTGCGGTGCTGGATGGCGATGATTACTGGTGCGATATGGAAAAGTTAAAAAAGCAGGTGGCGATTTTAGAAAGCAAGCCTCAGCAATTTGCTTTGTGTTTTACCGATGTTAATTATGTGAACGAGGAAGATGAAGTGGTTGAATGCAATGTAATGGCCGGTTTTTACGCCGGCAAAGGGGCTGCCACGCAAAAGGATATCCTTACCTACAAAGCGCTTTCAACCCAAACGGTGCTATTTGCTATTGACGAAATTGACAGGCAGCTACCGGTTAACTTTAATAAGGTTTACAATGGCGACTCGTATATTTTTGCTATGCTGGCCAAAAACAGAGATGCTGCCTATCTTAATGAAGTAACAGCCCACTATTGTATGCACACCGGGGGCATTATGACCGGCCTGGCGCAGGAAGGCAGGATAAAAAAAACACAGGGCAGCCTGCGTTATATGATTACCCGGCCCGAATTAAAACCAGATACCAAAGAAGGAGTGCGCAAAAGGATAGTTGACCTGCAAGTGCAGGTGTTGGATATTTTGCGGAACGGCGGGTATGTGTCGCTGTATGTAAAAGAGTTTTTTGTTTACCTGTTCCTTTCGGCCTCGCTTTTTGAATGGAAGCAATTGCCTTATCAGTTACGGATGTTTTTCCGTGTTACGTTTCAGTATTTCAGGCTAAAACTACTGCCTCAATGAAGATTGTATTCGTGCTGCACGATTGCGAACTTTATGGCTCAACAAGATCGGCCCTTGATATGGCTATAGAGTTAAGGGTGCGGGGCGATGAAAGCATTTTTGTTGTGCCCGGCAGCGGTCCGCTTATTAAAGTGTTGGAGGAGTATAAGTTTCAGTATTATATTGTAGAAGTTGAAAACTGGGCAGTGTTCAGGCCGTTTTTATACCAAAACAGAAACGTATCGCCTAACCGCTTTGTCCGGTTTATAAAAATATTTGGTTTTTTCAGAAGGCAGCACCGGGCTGCTAATCAATTGAAAAGTGAACTGAAGGATGTTGATTGCATTTACTCCAATTCAGCCCTTGTTATTTTTGGGTTTGTGCTGGCAAGGCGGCTGCAGGTAAAACATATATGGCATTTCAGGGAGTTTGTGGGCCAAGAGTATGTGTTTGTTTTTTCGGGTTTTATACGGCGGCTAATATTCAGGATGAACCGAAACTTTGTTTTCAGCACCCAGGCGCTGAAACAATATTATAGTGCTGATACAAGAGGCAGAGGAGAGATAATACCGGCGGCAGTGGGCGAAGCAATAATAAATGCAGGTGAAACAAGCGGCGCATTGAAATTGCCGGGCCCGGAATTTATACGCTTTGGCATGCTTGGTTCTATAAACGACAATAAAGGCCAGTTTGAAATAGTTTGCTTTTTTGCAGAACTGGTGCAAACAGAACCGCGGCTATGCCTGCTGATTGCAGGAGATGGAGATACTTCGAAAATACGCGAATACATTGGCGGGCATGGCCTGGAGGAACACATACTAATATACAATTATGTACCTACCGCCACTTTTTTTTCGGCTATTGATTACCTTATTGTAAACTCGAAATTTGAAGGTTTTGGCCGGGTTACTATCGAAGCCATGAAAAACAGGAAACTGGTTATAGGCCGCAAATCTACCGGTACATATGAACTAATAGGAGATAACCAAAGGGGTTTGCTGTTTGAAAACAAGGAGGGGTTTTTCAGGAATATGGATAATATTGTAAAAGGCAGAATAGATATAAAAGAGATTACCGATGCCTCGTATGAATGGGCAAAAAGTAATTTTAGTATAACGCAGATAGTTGATAAAGTACTCAGGCTGATAGCTGCATCGAAAAGCAAAAGCAGTTTAAATTAAGTGGATAAAACAAAGGTGAAGAAAATATTATTTATCTCGCACGATGCAACACCTTCCGGTGCACCTATTGTTTTGCTTGGGCTTATTGAATGGCTAAAGGCCAATACAGATATAGAAATTACAGTTTTGCTGAAAGATGGCGGACCTTTAGCGAAAAAGTTTAGTGAATTAGCCCCTGTTTATTTTTTCAATCTCACTTATGCCATGCCCGGTAACCGGCTTGCTTCGTTTTTTTACCGAAGGGTTGTTTATCCCTTTCTAGAAAGAAGGCATAAGGCAACCCTGTTTGAGCAGTTGAAGCAGAAAAATTTCGATTTAATTTATTCCAACACTATTGCCAATGGCAGTGTACTTGAGTTTCTTGCCGGATTAAAATGCAAAGTGCTAAGCCATATTCACGAACTACAGTTTGTAATTGACTGCCTTGGTGAGGAGAACGCCCGGCAGGTTGTTGCACACACCCAAACATACATAGCGGTTTCGGCACAGGTAAAGCAGCATTTGTGTAAAAGGTTTAATTTACCCGAAGAAAAAATTGTTCAGATACCTCCATTCATTGATTTCAGCCGTGTAGAGAAACTTAAAAGCGAAATAGACTCAGGTGCTTTGAAGCGGGAACTTGGCATACCTGAAAATGCCTTTGTGATTGGATGTGCGGGCAGCCTTGAATGGAGAAAGGGCGGTGATATTTTTGTTTCTACTGCTATAAATGCGGTTAAAAAACTCCCCAACGCTTATTTTATATGGGTGGGCGGTGAACGCGATAAAAACCTGCTAAGCCGGTTGAGGTTTGATATTGAAAAGGCCGGACTGCCAAACAGGATATTATTTACAGGGTATAAGCCCAACCCCTATCCCTATTTTGCTATGTGGGATCTTTTTTTGCTTACCTCACGCGAAGACCCATATCCGCTGGTATGCCTTGAAAACATGTATTTGCAAAAACCGGTTGTTTGCTTTGCCGGGAGCGGGGGGGGCGAACCATTGGTTGGCAATTACCAGTGCGGAGTGGCTGTGCCATACATGGATATTGAAGAAGCAACAAAGGCTATTAGCGTTTACTGTTTAAATGTGAAGGGGGCAACAATAGTTGATATTAACCGGTTAAAAACAGAACATGATATTAATATGGCGGGCGTGCAAATTTTACAGGCAATAAATAAATTATAGGCAAGGATTAACATAGCCGGTTCATTGGTTTAAAACCCAAAAAATATCAAATTAGCCGCAATTGGCTGTTTAATAAGAAATGAAAAGCAAAGAGAATTTAAACGAGGGCCTGGGCCCAAGGATATTTGGGCTGGATGTGCTGCGTTCAATAGCTATTTTAACGGTAGTGATGGCTCACGGCCACCGGTTTTTAGTTAAGGCTTTTGATTTAAAGTATTATGGCATGCTTGTGTTTGATGGGGTTACATTTTTTTTTGTTTTGAGCGGCTTTTTGATTGGTGGCATATTTTTACGGATAATGGACCGTCCCACCTTTCAGTTTAAGGATATTTTTAGTTTTTGGATAAGGCGGTGGTTTAGAACTCTACCGAATTATTATATGGTTATGGTTTTGCTAATTATAACCTGGCATTACGCCGGCCTGGGTTTGCCCTCAACATTATATAAGTACTTTCTTTTTCTTCAAAATTTTCATGACCGGCACCCGAATTTTTTTGGCGAGGCTTGGAGCCTTAGTATTGAAGAGTGGTTTTACCTTTTGGTGCCTTTTGCCATAACCATTACATATGTAACAACACGCCTTAATAAAAGGCATATAGTGTTGTTTTGGATTAGCTTTATTGTTGTTGTTTGCACCGCTACACGTGTCATCCGGTTTTGGAAATATCATTACAGCGGGCCTGATTATGACCTTTATATTACCAAACAGGTTGTTACACGCCTGGACAGCCTTGTTTATGGGGTTTTAGGTGCATTTTTAACCTATTATAAAGTAAAACTGTGGGATGACAAGCGTAACCTGTTTTTTATACTGGGTATCGCGCTGCTGATTTTTCCTAAAATAAACAATAGCTTTATTCACAGTGGATTTTTTGACGGGTACCTGGTTATTACCACAAACTCAATAGGCACCATGTTGTTATTGCCCAAACTTATAACATTCAAAAAGGCAAAAGGGGTTCCTCAACGGTTTTTTACACTTATAAGCAAAATATCATACTCAATGTATTTGATACATGCTTCGTTTCTTATTGTGATAGTATTTCCGTTCGTGGAAAAGTGGTTGCATTCGGTGATAAACAATGAACGGGTCGCATCGTTAGCAACATATAGTGTGTTTTGGGCTTGCACTATTGCTATTTCATATTTGATGTACACTTATTTTGAACACCCCATAACCGGGTTAAGGGAAAAATTCACATCTGTTGAACCCCATAAAAGCTGAACCGGTGTTTTTATGCCGGGTGGTTAACTGTCATGATATCAATAATAATCTGCTCTATTAATAAAGCCCTTTTGGCCCAGGTTAAAGAAAAC